>NZ_DAIRTR010000126.1:0-8326 GCF_036803785.1 Pelomicrobium sp.
CCCAAGGCCCCCGTCGTGGGCGCAGGGGTGGGCCGCTTCGTCGCCGCCCGAGTGGCGGCACGGCTCGACCGCCCCTATCGGGATTTTGCCGGCTTGTTCCGCCATATCCATGTCGATCCCCAGTGGATCGCCAGCTGTGCCCCGGCCGTGGCGGTGGCTTGCCTAGCCGCGGAGGAAGCGGAGAAGGCCCATGTGGGTGGTTAAGCTGGGCGGCAGCCTCGCTGGAGAGGCGGTGCTCAGGGACTGGCTGGAGACCCTTTCCCGCTACGGGGGCGGGCAGGTGATCATCGTTCCCGGGGGCGGTCCTTTCGCTGACCGGGTGCGGGAGGCCCAGGAGGCGTGGCGCTTCGACGACGGGATCGCCCACCGTATGGCCCTGCTGGGCATGGAGCAGTACGGGCTCATGCTGACGGGCATTTGTCCTGAGCTGGTGCCGGCGGCAAGCCGAGAGGCTCTGGTAGCAGCGCTACGCTCGGGACGGGTGGCCGTGTGGCTACCCACCCGCATGGCCCTTGCTGCTGAAGAAATTCCTGCCAGCTGGGACGTGACCTCCGACAGCCTGGCCGCCTGGCTCGCCCAGTACGTGAGCGCCGAGCGACTGGTGCTCGTCAAGCCCTTCGCGCCCGCCCAGGCGGAGATCGCGGCGGAGGATATGAGCCGTAGCGGTCTGGTGGACCCGGCCTTCCCGGCTTTCGTGCGCTCGGGCTGTTTTCAGACCCTGGTGCTCGCCAAACAGCAGTACGAGACCCTGGGCCAGCTCCTCCTCGGCAATGTGTGCCGGCCAATGGGCATGCCGGCCGAGCGGGATCTATAGGCCATCGGGAACTGATCGTCGCTTCGGTGAAGCGCGCTCGCAGCCGTTATGATAGCGTCTCATCCGCCCAACAGTGAGGGTCGGCGCATGTCCCAGACCAAGATCCTGCTCGACGAAAGCGAGATGCCCACCCATTGGTACAACGTGGTGGCCGACATGCCGAACAAGCCTTACCCGCCCCTCGGCCCAGACGGAAAACCCCTCGCCCCGGGGCGGATGGAGGCCATCTTCCCCGCCAACATCCTCGCGCAGGAGACAGCGACAGAGCGCTGGGTTCCCATTCCCGAGCCGGTACGGGAAATATACCGGCTGTGGCGACCTTCACCCCTATTGCGTGCCCACCGCCTGGAAGCCCTGCTGGGTACGCCGGCGAAGATCTACTACAAGTACGAGGGTGTCTCTCCCGCGGGATCGCACAAACCGAATTCCGCCGTAGCCCAGGCCTATTACAACCGCGTGGCGGGCATCAAGCGCCTCGTCACTGAGACGGGCGCCGGTCAGTGGGGCTCGGCGCTTGCCCTGGCAGGACAAATGTTCGGCATCTCGGTGCGGATCTACATGGTGAAAGTCTCCTACGGGCAGAAACCTTTTCGTCGTTCCCTCATGCAGGCCTGGGGCGCGGAGGTGTTCGCAAGCCCCAGCGAGCTCACCGAGGCCGGCCGCCAGGTGCTCGCCCGGGCACCGGACAATCCCGGAAGCCTCGGCATCGCCATCTCGGAGGCGGTGGAGGAGGCCGCCGCCCGCGCCGACACCAACTATGCGTTGGGTTCGGTGCTCAACCACGTGCTATTGCATCAGACCGTCATCGGACTGGAAGCAAAAAAGCAGCTTGAGAAGGCCGGAGATTATCCGGATATGATTTTTGCCCCCTGTGGGGGCGGTTCCAATTTCGCTGGGATCGCCTTCCCCTTCTTCGCCGACAAGGCGGCGGGGGACAAGCGAGCCGAGAAGCTGCGGCTCGTCGCGGTAGAGCCCGCCTCCTGCCCCACTCTGACCAAAGGCGTCTATGCCTATGACTTCGGCGATGCTTCCGGCTTTACCCCCCTCATGAAGATGTACACCCTGGGCCACGACTTCATCCCACCCGGCATCCATGCGGGCGGGCTGCGTTACCACGGCGACTCGCCCCTGGTGTCCCAGCTCTATCACGAGGGGCATCTGGAGGCCATGGCCGTACCTCAGCTCGCTACCTTCGAGGCCGGGGTGCAGTTTGCCCGCGCGGAGGGTATCCTTCCGGCACCCGAGTCCTGCCATGCCATCCGCGCCGCCCTCGACGAAGCCCTGCGCTGCAAGCGCACGGGGGAGGCCAAAACCCTACTCATCAACCTCTCGGGCCACGGTCACTTCGACATGGCCGCTTACGACAAGTACTTTGCCGGCGAGCTTTCGGATTATGAATATCCGGCGCAGGAAATCCAGGCGGCCTTGAAGCGGCTACCGGAGGTCCAAGCCTGAGCGGTTTTGGGCCGTGGATACCGGTCTATCCGGCTGCGGCCAGCCGGGCTCTCACGGCGGCGAACCGGGCGGGATCGAGGGTCCCGGTGCGCGCGCCTTGCCGGCACAGGGCACCGCGGAAGCCCAGGAAGTCGGGCGCGAGGGCCTTCAAGGGACCGATGTCCTCCTCCGTCAAAGAGCCGGCCAAGCCCACCGTCAGCCCGAGCGCGCGGGCCGCGTCCACGAAGCGGGCGAGCGCCTCCTCGTCCAGGTGGGTCCTCAAGCCTCCTCGGGTTTTGTCTGCCGTATCCAGCATGGCGCCCGCAAATCCAGCAGCGGCGATCTCGGGCAGCCAGGCCCAGTCGGGGGCCTGGTCCGCGAACAGAACCGCCACCAAGCGGCAGCCGCGGCGGGCAAGAGGCTCCAAGGCCCGTACGCACGCCAGGGACCGGGGTGAAGGGAACAGGCCCACCTTGATGTAGTCTGCGCCGCTTGCCGCCATGCGCTCGGCGGCGGCCCGCACGAGGGCAGGCGCCATGGGGAGATCCCCTAGGGTGGCGCTCACCGGGCGTCTGCCCCCTATCCAGCGGATGAGCTCCGCCGCGGTCTCGGGCGCAAGGGCCCCCAGGGCCCCGCGGTGCGGCTCCTTGAGGTCAATCAGGTCGGCCCCGCCTTCCAGGGCAAGGGTCGCTTCCTCGCGGGAGCGGACACTCGCCAGCAACCCGGTCATACGGGCCGCTCCGCTTGCCGAGCATCGTGGACTGCGATGGCTTCCATCAGCCAGCCCCAGGCCTCCCGCTCGGCGGGGCCCGCGGTCTTCTCCACCGCGATGCTCAGGTACTTCACTTCGGCCTCGATTTTCTCCCGAGGCAGCAGATGCAGGCGTGACACCAGGATGGCCGCCTCCAGCACCGCGGCCTGGGCCCGGTTGAAGCCGCGGAAGGGACGATGGTTTTGCAGATGGACCCGGCGGCAGTGGAGGCGCGGCCGCAGCGGGTCGTCTTCGGCGTGCAGGAGCTGCAGCTCGGCATGGGCCAGGGCCGCGACGAGGCGCACGCCGGGAATGCGGTCGGCGGGGGTGAGGGGCCAGTCCCGCCGCCCGGTCAGGCAGCCAGCGAAGATGCGCACGTCATCGCTGTAGTTCACCACGGCGTAGCCCGTGGACAGCACGTTCTCCAGGGTGGTGGAGGGCTTGAACGGCGCGAGCACTAGGAGGTCGCGCTCTTCGCGGATCCCCATGGGGGCGATGTGGACCGCGCCCGAGGGCGAGCGGGTCGTGACAATAGTCTCGAAGATCATGGACCGCTTTGCGCCTTCTTGGGTTTTTCCAGGGTCGTGCCGGGCGCTTGGTAGGCGCTTTTGTCTTCAGGAGCTCTCTCCACCGCGCAGCCCCAGTCCAGCACTTCGTCCTGGGCGTAGCGCTTGCCCAATTGCCAGGCGATCTGGGCTCGGGCGAGCTCCACGCCCAGGTAGAAAGCGTGGGCCCCGTCCTTTTCCACCCCGAGCCGGGGAAAGAAGGCGTAGGGGTCGGTGGCCGTATGGAAGCCGTCGCGATTGTACACGTGGATGCCCGATTCGCTCACCTGTACTCGGAAGCTCGGATCTTTGACCGCCTGGGCGATTTCGGCAATTTCCTCCGCCGTGTCCGGAAACGGCCGCCGGGCGTGGACGGTGAGGAGCGCCTCGGTGAAGTCCCGAGGCAGGCTCGCGCTTTCCCGTGCCGCGTACATCAGGCGGCGGGCCACGTCCGCTTCCCTGACCGCCCGCCGGCAGTGGGGGCTCACCTGGGTGGTGAGTATGGCGGCCACCCGCAGCTCCGAAGCGATCCCCAGCAGCACGGCGTTGATACCGGTGGTGTCGGCATCGGTCAGCTCGGTCAGGTTGCCTACTCCCATGAGGATGGGCACCTCCGGATGGCGGCGCCGCAGCTCCCAGTAGCGCATCAGGGAGTCGGTGAATCCGAAATGAATGGGCTCCAGAATGGGATCGGCGTAAAAGGGCCGGCCCCGCGCCTGCATCCAGGCAATCGCCCGCTCCAGGGAAGCCAGGTCCCCTGGGCGGGAGGGAATGAGGACCGGCACCGAGGCGACCCGCTCCGCCACCCACAAGGTCTCTTCCTTGAGACTCAGGAGATAGTCGGCGCCGGCCTCTGCCCCGCGCAGGAGCTCCTGGGGCTCCAGGGAATCCACGCTCACCCGGTAGCCTTCTGCCTTGAGCGCTTTTACCGCCTCGGCCAGGTGGGGGAAAGGCGTATCGGGCAGGCAGCCCAGATCGATCACGTCCGCGCCATCCCGGCGATAGCGCTCGGCGCGGGCGAGCAGGGCGGGGACCGGGAGGGCCGGCGCGTCCACGATCTCGGCGAACACCAGAATGTCATAGCGGCTCAGATCCGTCTCCAGCCCCTTGCCCCCGAAGTAGCGGGGGATGTCCTTCAACTCGTCGGGCCCCCGCCGGACCGGTACACCGTAATGACGGGAGAGCGCTTCCAGATCGCCGCGGCAGCGGCCGGGCACCATGATCCAATCGGCCTTCACCGGTTTCGGCAGCCGGCGCCGGATCAGCTCCGCGGTCATGAGGCCTGCCACGTTGATGCCGATCTGCACCACTTCATAGGTGAAGGGCGTGGGCTGCATGCCCTCGAGCACCTTGTGCAGGCTCTTCTCCGCCAGCCTGCCCGTCAGGAAGCAGATATGTTCAGGCATCGCAGCCTCGCTTCCACCGCCTGGCGCAGCTCTTCGATGGTGGTGGCGACCGTGGTGTATTCGAAGCGCTTGAGTCGCTCCGTATTCTCCAGGTCGATGCGGCGCGGATAGAGGGTGACCCACTCCTTGGGCGCTTCGGTGTAGACCTCGGGCTCGGCGTCGCAGGCGAAGACGATGCTCGGTATGCGCTGCTTGCCGGCCTGGGCGTAGATGTTGGTGACCAGGGTGTCGGCGATGCCGCACACCAACTTGGCCACGGTGTTGGAGGTGGCCGGGGCGATCACCACCGTGTGGTAGAAGCCGTGGTAGAACAGCCCCACCGGCGCGGCGCTCGCGGTGGTGTCGCGAAAGAGGCGAAAGTGCCGGCGCAGGTCCTCCAGGTCGACGTTGTACATGTGCAGCACTTCCTCCGCCGCCGCGGAGAGGTAGAGATCGGTGTAGGGCAGACGGGTGGCGATCTCCAGGGACTCCCGCAGGAAGTGTCCCGAGCCGGTGAGGGCCCAGGCGAACCGGGGCAGGGGATCCCGCTTCATGGACAAGCCCGGACCGGAAGCGGCCTGGGCCGCAGGCAGCGCTCAGGGAGCCCGGCGGCCGAGGACGTGGGGGAGCGACGGGAGAGGATGATCGGCATTTGATCCGCCCGCGTAGGGTGGCCGGCAAAAGGTTAGCATAACCCATGCCCGCGCTCCCGGGCGCGGGCGCCACGCCCGGCGTCCCGAGTGCTAATTCTTGTCGCCGTTCAGGTTGCGGATGTTGAGCCGCTTCATCTTGCGGTAGATGGTGTTGCGGCTCGTGTTGAGGTGCCGCGCCAGATTGGTGATGTTCCAGCGATGGCGCTCCAGCTCCTGGATCAGGGCGTCGCGCTCCGCGGCCTCCAGGGCGTTGAGCTGGGGGTCCCGCGCCGCAGGGGGCTCCGGGGGCGCGAGCCGCCGGCTCCCCAGCACCTCCGGGGGCAGGTCGCGTACGGTGACGGTGTTGCCTTCGCACAGGGCGAGGGCAGTGCGCAGCACGTTGCGCAGCTGGCGGATGTTGCCCGGCCAGTCGTACGCCTCCAGCACCTGTAACGCTTCCGGATCCAGGCGCACCCGATCGTTCCCGCCGGCCGCTTCGGCCAGCATGTGTTCGATGAGCTGGCGCTTGTCGGTGCGGCTGCGCAGGGGCGGCAGGGTCAAGGCGATGCCCTGGAGCCGGTAGTAGAGGTCCTCCCGGAACTCCCCCGCGGCCACCATCTCGCTCAGGTTGCGATGGGTGGCGGAGATGAGCTGGATGTCCACCTTCACCGGGACTTCCCCCCCCAGGGGGAGCACTTCCCGCTCCTCCAGCACCCGTAGCAGCCGCGCCTGGAGGGGCAGGGGCATGTCGCCGATTTCGTCCAGGAACAGGGTGCCCCCGTTCGCTTGCAGGATCTTGCCCCGGCGCCCCTCCCGGGTCGCGCCGGTGAAGGCGCCCGGCTTGTAGCCGAAGAGCTCGCTCTCGATCAGGGTGTCGGGAATGGAAGCGCAGTTGACCGCCACGTAAGGCCGGTCCGCCCGGTTGCTCGCGTAATGGATGGCCTTGGCGAAGATCTCCTTGCCTGTGCCCGTCTCCCCGTAGAGCAGGATGGGGATGTCCCGATTGAGCACCCGCTTGGCGCAATAGACGTTATGGGCCATCTTGGGATCGCCGAATTCCAACATGTCGATGAGCTGGCGGGGTTGCGCTTCGGGGCTGCTCTTGGTCGGCGAGACGCGGCTTACGAACAGCTCGCTCGAGCGGCGAGCCAGGTTCTCCGGTTGCTGGGCTACGGCAAAGAAGCGCGAGCCGTGGCGGGTCCCGTAGACCGGCACGGGATGGAAGGAGCTCTTGGCGCTGCGCGCCACCAGTTCGGGCAGCGCCGTGGTGAAGAGCTCGCCGATGTCGGCGCCAAAGATCTCCGACACGCTGCGCACGCCCAGCTGGAACAGGGCGCTGCGGTTGGCGGCGAGGAGCCTGCCTTCGGAGGAGAAGGCGAGGGCCCCCTCGTTCAGGGTATAGACGAACTCCGGCCGGCTATGGAAACGCACGATGTAGTCGTTTTTGTAGGTGCTCATGAAGGCCTGGTTCTCGATCATCTGGGCAGACATGTTCACCAGCGCCACCGCGTATTGCTGGGGCAGGGCAGACTGGCTGGAGACGTCCAGCACCGCCCGCAGATTCCCCTGTCCGTCGAAGATGGGGCCGGCGGAGCAGGTGAGGCTGATGTTGCGGGCAAAGAAGTGCTCCGTGCGGTGGATGACGATGGGGCTTTTCTCCACGAGACAGGTGCCCATGCCGTTGGTCCCCTGCTCCCGTTCACTCCACACGGCCCCCTCGATCAGCCCCAACTTGGCCCCGGCCTTGGTGAAGATGGGATCGCCCACCAGGCTCAGGATTACCCCGTCGGCGTCGGTCAGCACCACCGCGAGCTGGGAGCCGGCCAGCTGCTGGTACAAGTTGGCCATCTCCAGCTTGGCGTGGGGCACGATGTCCGACAGGCGCTCAATGCGTTCTTTGAGCTCCGAGGCATCCACCACTGGGGTGGGGTTGGGGCTGGCGGGATCGAGCCGGTAGTCCCGCAGGCAGCGGATCCACGACTGGGTGACCCGGTTTTGCAAGGCTTGCTCGCTCAGACCGAGGGAGACGGTGGAGCACACCGATCGAACGTGTTTTTCGATCAGACTGAGGTCGGCCATATCCTCCTCCGCGCTGTCTGGATTCCGGAAAAACGCGGTGCTTCCGGAATCCGTGGCGGTTTTATGATGGCAAGCGCCGGCGAAAAACGGATCAGAATAAAAACCGGCCCTGCTTTCCTATGGGTCGTTACAACGGCATTACAAACATAGCATTCTGCACCCTGTTTATCCATAGGCAGAGAAAAGCGCCCCCGCCGACTCGAGCGAGGAGCGTTTTGCACATCGGGGTCGTCCCGGGGAAGCTTTCTGGCATACTGGCTTGCCCACTGCGCTTTTGCCCAGCCGCGAGTCATGAGCCTGAAGTTGCGCCTTAACCTGCTCCTGAGCGCCCTCTTGGGCGCGGTCCTCCTCGCGAGCGCCTTTTTCGCCATGCAACGGGCCCGGGAGGACGTGCGGGCAGAAATTCAGTCCACGATGGACCTTTCCCGACACCTTCTGTGCGCCGGTTGGGCGGGCGCCGCGTCTGCCCCGGACCCCCAAGCGCTCGCGCGGTTGCGCCATTTGCGCATCGAGTTCTACGACGCCGCCGGACGCCCAATGCCCGCGCGCTCGAGCGGCCCAGCCGTCGAGCCGAAGGGCGTACCGGAGTGGTTCGCCGCCGCCTTGACCCGCATGGCGCCTGGGTGGGAGGCGGTGCGCTGCCCCTGGCGGGTGGGGGAGCAGGGGATGGGCGAGCTGGTGATTCG
>NZ_DAIRTR010000127.1:0-8272 GCF_036803785.1 Pelomicrobium sp.
CATCCTCGACCGAGTGCTGCAGGAGGAAGCGATGCGCGCGCGAAAATCCATCCACGCCTTGGAAACGGTGGACGAGCAGATCGCCGCGTTCGACGCCCTGCCCCTGGAAACACAGCTCGTCCTGCTGAAAAAGGTGATCGCCGACCACGGCCCGCTCCAGGAAGCGATCCATCACCTCGTGGAGGCCTATCTGGCGCGGGACCTGGAGGCCTTGTGGCGGCTCAACGCCCAGGCCCTGGGAGACAGTCCAGAGCGCCGACACCACAACGAGTTGTTCCTGCGCCGCGTCCTGGACGAGCGCAACGTGCGCATGGCCGAGCGCCTAGCGCCCCTCATCGCCCAGGGTAAGGTCTTCGCCACCTTTGGCGCGCTGCACTTGTACGGGGAACAGGGCGTCCCCAGCTTGCTCACGCGCCGGGGCTTTTCGGTGAAAGTCCTCTACTAGAAAACCTGCAAAGCAGGGTACGGAAAGGCTGGCCGAGGCGGTGAAGATCACCAGCGAGGGCCGCTCAAACGAAGGCGGGCTTTGGTGGTCGGCGAGGCTCGCCTCGCCCTTCAGACGAGACTCGAGGGATCCTCACACAGCCGCTCCAGCACGTAGGCCTTGAGCGCCAGATACGGGAGACCTTCCAGCCGGTCGAATTGTAGGCCAAGACGAAACCCGGCCGTGGCAGGATCCGGATTGACCGACCGGACGAAAGCCCTGGTCTCGATCGCTGCCGAGGCCTCTTCCACGCGCAAAGTGAAAGACAGCGTCACGCGATCCTCCTTGCCGGCAATCGCCTCGCCCCGATCGAGAATCAGTCGCCCGTCCTCGCCGTAGATGCGAAAAGGGGTCGGCCGTCCCACCTCGAGATCCTGGGGCTCGAGCGCCACAAGCCCGGCCACCATGCCGTCCATCCCCTTACCGCTCCCTCACCCTCCGCCCTCGCCGCCGTCTCGGCCCAGGTCATGGGCCCACCTGAGCGCCTCCAGCTGGTCTTGCATGAGATCGCCCAGATTGAAGCCGGTAAAATGCTTGCACGCCGCCATCACTTTGGCCGCTTCCCCCGATTCGAGCCATTCCTGAAGTTGCAGCAGGCGGCCCAGCATCCCGTTGCGCCTGAGCAGCGCTTCGGCAATCTCGGGGGCGAGCTTCAACTCTTCCACGATTTCGGCCATGGGCATTCCGAGCAGAGTGTCCAGCAGGGACAATAACCCCACCATGAACGCCTGATCGCTTACCTCCGGCCGCCCCGGCTCCTCCCGAGCGGCGAGCAACTCCATCAGCTTACCGCGGGCGGCCGCGAGCTGGATCAAGGGATTGGTCAGGGTGCCGCCGGCCGCGGGAGCGGTATAGAGCAGAAGCTGCACCCAGCGCAGGAGCTGGCGCTGTCCCAGGATGAGGATGCCCTGGCGCAAGGAATGGATGCGCCTCGGCAGGCCGCTTGCGGCCGAGTTCACCAGGCGCAGCAGGTTGTAGGAAAGCTCCACGTGGGGTTTGAGCGCCTGCTCGATCTCCTCTGGGCTCGCGTCCGCCAGCACCAGGGACAGCAGCCGCAGCAGCGCCATCTTCGCCGGGTCGGCGCGCCGGCCCGAGAGGATTTCCGGACGCGCGAAGAAATAGCCCTGGAACAATCGGAAGCCGAGGGCGGTGCAGGTCTCGGCCTGCTCCGGCGTGTCCACCTTTTCTGCGAGCAGCACCGCCGATCGTCGCCGAAGCGCTTCGACCGTGGCGCGCACGGATGACTCTGGAGCTGCCTTGACGTCCACCTTGACCACGTCCACCACCCCCACAAGCCGCTCCAGCCGCTCGTCTGGCTCCACCACGTCGTCTAAGGCGATGCGATAACCCTGGCGCCTGAGCCCGGCGCAGCGCTTCAGGACTTCTGGCGCCGGTTCCACCGTCTCCAGCAGCTCCAGCACCACGTACTCCTTGGGCAGGAGCTCCACGGTGTCGCTCAGCAGGATTTCGCTCCCCACGTTGATATAGCCCTTGTATGCCCCCAGCACCTGCTGCAGGCCCAGATCGCAGAACGCCCCCACGATGACTTGCGCGGTGGCCAGGGAGTCGTCTCGAATCACGGCCGGTCCGGTCGGCGCGCTCCGGAACAGGAGCTCGTAGGCCACGGTATGGCGCCGGGTGTCGAGAATGGGCTGGCGCCCGAGGTAGACGTCCTGCATAGACGTTCGGCTCTGTCGATGGGCAGTCCGATGACCTAACGGCGCGCTGCGTGCAAACTTGAGTCGCCCGTTGCACGAATCGTGCTAGCGGTTTCCATGCGCCGGCCTGCGCAGGGCTTGGGCTAGCTTGACCTGCGTCAAGAGGCGTGGCGAAAGCCATGTTAAAATCGCCCGCGCTCGCGGGTGGAAAAAACCACAAAAACAGCATGAAAGGACAATTACTGCGCCTGCTGCTCGCAGGAAATCCGACGTTGACGGATTCTTCATTCATCCCGCGAATGGAGGCTGAGGGATACCGAATCGAGGCGCAACGCGTCGAGACGCTGACAGCGTTGACAACGGCGCTTTCGCGCCGGCCGTGGGACCTTCTCGTGGCGGAGCACGCCGTACCGGGCCTCGATGCCCTGGCCGCCATCGCGGCGGCGAAGGAGATGCGCCCCGATCTTCCCGTGGTGGTGGTCTCGGATCCGATCGGTGAAGAAGCGGTGGCAGACATCGTCAAAGCTGGGGCCGACGACTATCTGCTCCGGGACCACCTGTGGCGGCTCCCCCACGCGGTGGCGCGCGCCCTGGCCGTTGCCGCCGAGCGGCGGGAGCGGCTCCAGGCGCAACAGGCCCTGCGGGAGAGCGAGGCCCGGTTCCGCAGTCTCGCCTGCCATGTGCCCGGCATGGTCTTCGAGCTAGCCCGGGACCGAGGCGGCGATCGCTTCACCTTCGTAAGCGAGGGCGCCCGGCCGCTCCTGGGGCTCGCCCCGGAGACGCTACTCGCCGACGCCGGGCGCTTCGTCGAGCAGATCGTGCCCGAGGAGCGAGCCGGCTTTCTCGAGGCCCTGTCCCAATCCGCGCGCCGTCTCGATGCCTGCAACTGGGAAGGGCGCCTCATCACCCCCTATAGCAACGGGCCCAAATGGATCAACGTGCGCGCCGGACCCCGCCGCCGGGAAGATGGCACCGTGTTGTGGGCCGGCATCATGACCAACATCACCCGCAACAAGCGCATGGAGCTGGAGGCGAAGCGCACCAGTGCAGAGCTCCTGGAGCTCTCTTCCCATGTGGAACGGGTCAAGGAGGAAGAGCGCGCCCGGATCGCCCGGGAGATCCACGACGACCTGGGCGGCACGCTCACGGCGGTCAAGCTGGAGCTCGCCTCTCTCATGAACCGCCTGCCGGCGCAAGGCATGGACCTGTTGGGTCGGGTGAGCTCAATCCGCATCCTGGTGGATCGGGTCATCGCCGCGACGGAGCGCATCGCCCGCGATCTGCGTCCCCCGATCCTGGATTTCGGCTTGACACCGGCCCTTTGCTGGCAGGCCAAGGAGTTCGAAAACCGCCTCGGGATCGTATGTGACGTGGAGACGGAGCCGGAGGACGTGGAGCTCCCCGAGGAGCTGGCGACCGCCCTGTTCCGGATTTTCCAGGAGGCCCTGACCAATGTCTCGAAGCATGCCGGGGCGTCCGAGGTGCACGCCGTCTTGCGCTATCAAGGGGGACGGGTGAGCCTGGAGGTGATGGACAACGGGCGCGGGATCGAGGCTGCAGATCTCGCCAAACCGGGTGCGTTCGGCATTCGGGGCATCTTCGAACGCTGCCGTGCCTTGGGCGGCGAGGCCCACATCGAGGCAGGGCCGAGGGGCGGCACCCGGCTTCGGGTCTCCATCCCAGATCCCCAGGCGGGCGGCTCGCCGCCCCGAGACGAGCCCCACAGGCCGAGCCTCACCCCGGCGGAGGCCCGCCCATGATCCGGGTGCTTATCGTGGACGACCACGCGGTGGTGCGCCACGGGCTCAAGCAGATCCTCAACGATTGCGGCGATCTGGGCGTCGCAGGCGAAGCCGGCGACGGGGTAGAGGCGATCCAGTGGCTGCGCCGCCACGGGCAAGCGTGCCAGGCGGTCTTGCTCGACATCTCCATGCCCAAGCGGAGCGGTCTGGACACCCTGGCTCAGCTCCGGCACGAGTTCCCCCGCCTTCCGGTTCTGGTCCTGTCCATGTACCCGGAAGACGTGGTCGGGCTGCGCACCCTCAAGGCGGGCGCCGCGGGTTACATTTCCAAGACAAGTGCCCCCGAGCTGCTGGTGGAGGCCATCCGTCAGGTGGCCTCGGGCCGCAAATACGTGAGCCCCGCCTTGGCGGAGCAGCTCGCCGACTCCATCGCCGGCAACGCTCGAGAAGCACCCCACGAGCGCCTGTCGGACCGGGAATACCAGACCTTGTGTCTGATCGCTTCGGGAAAAAGCCTTACCCAGATCGCCGAAGAGCTCAACATCAGCGTCAAGACCGTGAGCGTCTACCGGGCCCGGCTGCTGGAAAAAATGCGGCTCAAAAACAACGCCGAGCTCATCCGCTACGCCCTCTCCCAGGGCCTGGTGGCGTAGGCCCGGGACCTCCCCTCCTGGTCCTACGAGCGGGGAAATGACCCCTTTCCCCGCCTTTTTTCCGGCCCTTGCAGCGCGAATCGGCCACCCATAATGCCCGTGCATTCAGTGACCGGTTTGCCTCATGTCCGCGAGCGCTACAGACCCAGCCACGATCGCTCGATCCACCTTGCACCGCCTGGCCCAGCAGCGGCTGGCGCCGACGCCCGACAATTACGCCCGGGTGTACCGGGAAATCGCCGGCCTGCCTATGGAGGCCGATGGTTGGAAGCTACTCGCGGACTGGTGCGTCAAGCTGGGTCGAGAGGCGCCCGCCGCCGCCTCCCAGGCTCTTGCCGCGGAGAAAGCCATCGTCATCCGCAGCGAGCCCCTCGCGCGCACCGCGCTACAGGACCTGTCCACGCTCATCGCCTCCCACCTTAACCTGGATTGGGCCGCTCTGCTGCGGCACCTCCTGCGCCAATGGGACATCCCCCGCAAAGGTCTAACCCCGACCCGCAAGCGGGAACGGCTGGAAAACGTGCTCGCGGCCCACGGCGGCCATGCACAGGAACTGTTCCGGCGGCTCAAGGAGCGGGCCGACGCCTGGGCCCAGGCGCCCCGAGACCTAGAACCGGCGCCTGCATCCGCGCCGCCTTCCGACGCCGACGGCGAGGAACTTCGTGACCTCCTCGCCGAGACCCTGGAGCGTCTCGCTGCCTTCCTGGAAACAAGCAATGCCGCTCTGGCAGCACAGGCCAAACGCTTGGCCGGAGCCGTTCGGGAAGCCGATCGACCGCTTTCCACCAGCCGCCTGAGGGAGCAGCTGCGCCACTTCTGGTTGGATTTGGAAATGCGCGTCGCCGAACAGGCGCAGCGGGACGAGCTGGCGCGTCGCCTGTTGAAATTGATGGCCGACAGCCTCGCCGAAAGCGTTCAGGAAACCCCGGGACTTGACCGGCAGATGTGCGCGCTGTTCCGAGCGCTAGAGGCGCCTTTCGATCTGCCTGCACTGGCGCAGGCGGAGCGCGCCCTGCGGGATGCCATCATCCGCCAGGGCACGGTGCGTCGGTCGGTGCACGAATCACACCAGGCTCTCAAGAGCATGATCGCTCTGTTCATCGACCGACTGGGAAGCCTCGCGGACGAGACCGGTCAATTCCACGGCCAGATCGAGCGTTACGTGGAGCGCATCAGCGGTGCTGCCGATCTGGACGAGCTGGGCGCGATCCTGGCGGAAGTGCTGCAAGACACCCGAGCCATGGAAGCGAGCGCTCGCCGCTCCCACAGGGAATTGCAAGAAGCTCGCCAGCGGGCCGAGGAAGCGGAGGAAAGAATCCGCCATCTGGAGGCCCAGCTAGCCCTGGCCGCGGAAAACGCTCGCGAGGACCTGTTGACGGGCGCGCTCAACCGCGTCGGCCTGGCCGAAGCGTGGCAGCGGGAGGCGGCCCGCGCCGACCGGCACGGTGCGCCCCTCGCCGTGGCCATGCTGGACGTGGACAACTTCAAGCAGCTCAACGATACCTGGGGCCATCAGGCGGGGGACGAGGCGCTGCGCGCCCTGGCGCAAACCATGCGCCATAGCCTGCGGCCGACCGACGTGGTGGCCCGCTATGGCGGCGAGGAGTTCGTCCTGCTGCTTCCCGAGACCGAGCTGGAGGAGGCGGCCACGGTGCTCGCGCGCCTGCAGCGGGAGCTCACCAAGAACATCTTCCTCCACGATCAACGCAGGCCCATCGTCACCTTCAGCGCCGGCGTGACCCTGCGTCGTCTCGGAGAGGACGACAACGCGGTGCTGGGACGCGCGGACAAGGCCCTGTATCAGGCCAAACAGGCAGGCAAGAACCGGGTCGCGGTGCTGCCGCCTCCCCAGGAGGATAAGCCATGACCGAACACCGCTTCCGCTCGGTTGGCCTTGGAGTACGGGTCTATCCTTCGGCCCGCATTGTTGGAGCCGAATACCTCCACATCGGCGATCACGTGATCATCGACGACTTCGTCTTCATCCAGGTCACCCGCCCCAGTGTTATTGGCAACTACGTGCACATCGCCGCCTTCGCCTCCATCACCGGCGGCGGCCCGTTCGTGCTGGAAGATTTCGCCGGTCTCTCCTCGGGCGTGCGGCTTCTCACCGGAAGCGAGGATTTCCTGGGGGGCGGACTGACCAATCCCACCATTCCCCCGCCTTACCGCGCGGTGCAGCGCTCCCACGCCTGGGTCCAAGCGCACGCCATCGTGGGGGCGAACAGCGTCATCCTGCCCGGCGTAACCGTCGGCACGGGTGCCGCGGTGGGCGCCTTGTCCTTGGTGCGACGCGACGTGGCGCCATGGAGCGTGGTGGCAGGCAGCCCAGCCCGCCGCATCGGCCAGCGCCCTGCCGACGCCCTGCTCGCCATGGAGCAGTCGCTGTACGCCCAGCACGGCAAGCCTGGACGGCTATTCCAAAATATCCGTCCCGGCCAGGTGGCCCCATGATCCGCTTCATCAAACCCGAACTTCCGCCACCGGAGCGCTGGCTGGCGTATCTGCAGCCGGCGTACCAGAACCATTGGTTCAGCAACTTCGGCCCGGTCCACGAGCTTTTTGCCCAGCGGCTCAGCGAGCGCTTCGGCAATGGCCGTCGCGTGGCGGTGCCCGTCGCCAACGCCACGGCGGGATTGGAGGCGGTGTTGCGCGCGTTGGAAGTCCGCGGTCGGGTCGTCGTGCCCTCCTTCACTTTTGCGGCCACCGCCCAGGCGGTCTTGGCGGCGGGGGCGACGCCGCTCTTCTGCGACGTTGACCCCGTAACTTGGGAGCTCTGTCCCACGGCCTTGGAAGAGCTGCTCGACGCGCAGCGCGCGAGCGCAGTGGTCACCGTGCGGGCCTTCGGTCTGTGCCGCGATCTTGCGCCGCTGGAATCCGTCTGCGCCCGCCACGGCGTGCCCTTGATCGTGGATAGCGCCGCTGCCTTAGGCGGGACCGGTCCTGGCGTTCCCGTCGGCCATGCGGGCGTGGCCGAAGTCTTTTCGCCGCACGCGACCAAAGTGTTTGCCATCGGCGAAGGGGGGGTGGTCCTGTGCCCTGCCCGGCTGGCGGCCGCCGTGCGCCGGGCCATTAACTTCGGCTTCCAAGACGGGGACGTGGTGGCCTGTGGGGTGAACGGCAAGCTCTCCGAGTTTGCTGCCGCCATCGGTCTGGCGGCTCTCGATGAACTGCAGCGCCACATCGCCGCGCGGCGTGCCACCGTGGCGCGCTACCTGCGGCATCTCGCGCCATGGCTCGAAAGGGGAGTCATCGCCGCGCCCCATGCCCCAGGCGAGCCACCCTGGCAAACGCTGCCTCTACTGCTCGCCCCCGACGCGGACGCCGAAGCGCTGCGCCAGCGTTGCGTGCGCGCTGGCCTTGAGCTTCGCCGCTACTACCATCCACCGCTCCACCGCACTCGACTGTTCCGTCGCTACGGGCTGGGACGAACCCTGCCTGTCACCGATCGCCTTTGCGCCTCAATGGTCTGTATGCCGCTGCACGCGAGCATGAAGCCGTCGCTGATCGATGCAGCGAGCGCTCTTTTCAGCCAAGCCCTGACCGATACCTTCCACGCACGAGAGCCGATCCATGAGCCTACCCGAACCAGCGCCCGCCTTGCTTGATGCCCATTACCGCTTCGCGCTGCAGTTTTTCGAAGCCATCGGGCGCGCAGAGAAAGGCAAACGCCGCCGCAGTGATCGAGATCGCCTGGCGAGGCTACGCGCCCACCCCCAATACGCTGCCGCCTTC
>NZ_DAIRTR010000128.1:0-8218 GCF_036803785.1 Pelomicrobium sp.
GAGGGGGAGGGATTCATGGCGGGAATTTTATCGGGCACGGATCGCCGCTGGCGGACGCTCACCGGAGATCCGATCAGCCCTTTCCCCTGCTCCGAGTCATCGGGGCAGGGGCGCGGTCGCCTCGCTCAAGGCACGGGAGTTGCGGTCGTCCCGAAACAGCAGGGGCCTTGCGGTCACCGCCGGCCGCTGGGCCCGCGCGACTGCCTCCACCACCACGTGATGATGCGGAGAGAGCTCGCACACCGGGTCCGCATTGGCCGGATCTCCGGTGAGGAGGTAGGCCTGGCAGCGGCAGCCGCCGAAGTCCTTCACCCGCTCGGGACAGGTGCGGCAGGGCTCCTTCATCCATCCTTCGCCCCGGTAGCGGTTGAAGCCGGGGGAGTCGTACCAGATCCACTGCAGACTCGCCTCCCGCACGCTGGGGAAGCTCAAGCCGGGAAGCCCGCGCGCCTCGTGGCAGGGCAGTACCACCCCGTCGGGACACACGCACAGGAACACCGAGCCCCAGCCGTTCATGCACGCCTTGGGCCGGTGGGCGTAGTAGTCCGGCACCACGAAGTAGATGCGCATGTCATTGCCCACCTTTTCCCGGAAGCGGTTGGTCACTGCCTCCGCTCGCTCCAGCTGCTCCCGGGAGGGCAGCAGGTGATCCCGGTTGACGAAGGCCCAGCCGTAGTACTGGGTGTTGGCAAGTTCCACGTACTCCGCTCCCAGCGCCTGCGCCATCTCCAGGATCGTCTCCACGTGGTCGATGTTCTGCCGGTGTAGCACCACGTTGAGCACCATGGGGTAGCCGTGGGCCTTGATCAGGCGGGCGATCCGCTGCTTCAAGTCGAAGGTGCGGGTGTGGCTCAGGAAGTCGTTTAACTCCCGGGTGGAATCCTGAAAGGAGAGCTGGATGTGGTCCAGCCCCCCCTCCTTCAGGGCCGCGATGCGCTTCTCGTTCAGCCCCACGCCGGAGGTGATAAGGTTGGTGTAGTAGCCCAGGGCGTGGGCTTCCCGCACCAGCACCTCCAGATCGTCCCGCAGGAGGGGTTCTCCGCCGGAGAAGCCCAGCTGGGCGCAGCCCAGGGCCCGGGCCTCCCGTAGCACCCGCAGCCACTCCTCGGTCGACAGCTCGCTGCCGTAACGGGCGTAATCCACCGGGTTGGAGCAGTAGACGCAATGCAGCGGGCAGCGGTAGGTGAGCTCCGCCAGTAGCCACAGGGGGTTATTCGCCTTGTTTGCGGATCCAGCCGCGTTCATGGGCCACCTCCAGGAATTCCATCACGTCCCGGCGCAGATCGGCGCCGGGATAAGCCCGCTCCAGGTCTGCCACGATCCCGCCCACAGGGGTGGTTCCGTCCACCCGGCGCATGATTTCCGCCGCGCTGGGGGAGAGCCGCACCATCCCTTCCGGGTAGAGCAGCACCCACGCCTGCTGCGCTTCTTCCCATTGCAGGCGGAAGTGGGCGGTCAGCCGAGGTACGTCTTCCAGGACGAGCGGTTTGCTCATCGGGCCTCCTCTTTACACTTCGACCGCGGACGCCGCGAAAACGCTTTGGGCAGGGTCATGGATGCGCATCTTTGCAATAGGCGAGCTGGATCGCGTCCAGCATGGTCCACAAAACGTCCAGTTTGAACTGGAGGATCTCTAGGGCCCGCTCCTGTTGCTGCCGGGTCTTGAAGTAGTCCAGGGTGATCTCCAACCCGTGGGCCACGTCGCGACGGGCTTCCGACAGGCGCTTGCGGAAGTACTCGTAGCCGGCCGGATCGATCCAAGGATAGTGCTGGGGCCAGTTGGCCAGCCGCTCCTTGTGGATCTGGGGCGCGAAGAGCTCCGTGAGGGAGGCGCACACCGCCTCCTGCCAGGGGCGGGTGCGGGCGAAGTTGACGTAGGCGTCCACGGCGAAGCGTACCCCCGGCAGCACGTGCCGCAGGGACACGATCTCCTCCCGAGTCATGCCGCAGGCCATGCCCAGCCGGATCCAGGCCTCGATGCCGCCTTCGTCCCCTTCGCGGCCATCGTGGTCGATGATGCGCTGGATCCACTGGCGGCGCACTTCCCGGTCCGGGCAGTTGGCAAGGATGGCCGCGTCCTTCAGGGGGATGTTGATCTGGTAGTAGAAGCGGTTGGCCACCCAACCCCGGATCTGGTCGGGGTTGAGCCGGCCCGTGTTCATGCGCACGTTGAAAGGGTGGTGGATGTGGTATCCGGCCCCTTTCTCCCTGAGCTTCTGCTCGAACTCTTCCCGCGTCCAGGGCCGCTCGTCGCTGGCGCTCATGTGTCCTCCTACAGCTCGATCTCCATGCCGTCCCAGGCCACCTCGATGCCCCGGGCGGTCAATTGCGCCCGCTCGGGGCTCGCCTCGTCCAGGATCGGGTTGGTGTTGTTGATGTGGATCAGGATCTTGCGCGCCTGGGGGTAGCGCATGAGCAGTTCCATCATGCCCCCCGGCCCGGCCTGGGGCAGGTGGCCGATGTCCTGGGCCCGCTTGTCCGAGATCCCGAGTCGGATCATCTCGTCGTCGGTCCAGAAAGTCCCGTCCAGGAGGAGGCAGTCGGCTGAAGCGAGGTAGGGTTCCAGGTGGGGTTCCATCGCGCCCAGCCCCGGGGCGTAGAACAAATTTTTGCCGCTCCTTCGATCCTCCACCCGCACGCCGATGTTGTCCCCGGGCAGCGGCCGGTCCCGCTGGGGGGAGAAGGGGGGTGCATTGCTTCGCAAGGGCACGGCGGTGAAGCGCAGGGCGCTTGCCCCCGCCACCTGGAAGGGGGAGCCGTCGATGGGCACCCGGTGCCAGCGCACCCCGCAGTAGTGCTCCAGGACGCGGAACACGGGGTTGCCGTGGGTCAGGTCTTCCCGGACCCGCTCGGTGCAATGCACTTCCAGGGGGGCGCCCTCCCGCAGCAGGAAAAGCCCAGTGGTGTGATCGATCTGGGCGTCGATCAGCACGATGGCGGCGATGCCCGTGTCCCGCAGCCCCTCCCGGGGCCAGAGACCCGGGAAGGCAGCGATCTGAGCGAGGATGTCGGGCGAGGCGTTGAACAGCACCCAGCGGCCTCCGTCCCCCTCCACCGCGAGAGAGGACTGGGTGCGGGGCTGAAGCCGTCCGGTCCGCGCCCCCTGGCAGTTCGGGCAGTTGCAGTTCCATTGGGGAAGGCCGCCGCCGGCGGCGGAGCCCAGGACTCGGACTCTCATGAGCGCTTCGCTGGATCTCTCGGGAAGGACCGGGACTCGATCGGGGACGCTCCCGCAGCCATCGGATCACGGACTGTCACGACCATTTCCCATTGTGGTAGCGGGGCGGGCCGCCCGAAAGCCGGGAAATCGTGAGGGGGCGCTCATGATTTTCATGAACCTGAAAAAAACCGCCCGGGCGTTGCGCCCGGGCGGCGGGGCCTCCCTCGCGGGGATCAGAAGAAGAGGATGGCGCCCAGGGCGATGGCGTCGTCCTTGTTCTTGGTGCCGTCGTGGGCCTCGGCTTCGGTACGGATGTACTCGGCCACCAGGTTGAGGCTCTTGGTGAGGGCGTAGTAGACACCGCCCACCCAGGACTTGTTCTTCTTGACGAGGGTCCCACTGGTGGCCACGGTTTCATTGCCCGCCAGGTCCAGGCGACTCTCGCCGTAGCTCACCCCGATCTTGGGCTTGCCGAAGGTATAGGTGGCCTGGACGTAGAAGCCGTCCGAGTCCCGCTCGTCCACGGTGCCGCCGCCGACGGCAGCGCCGTCGAAGCCGATGGCGGTGGTGCCCAGCCCCTTGGCGTTGTAGTAGTAGCCCACCACCTCTAGCCCGCCGAAGCCTACCTTGGCGCCCAGATCGATACCCCGGCCGTCCACACTCGTTCCGGCTGGCGCCGTGTCGGTGCTCCCGTTCGACTTGACCTTCTGAGTCATACCACTCAGCCAGAGGCGCCCCGAGGTGCCGCCCACGTTGGACCAGTCATAGGTGAGCTTGGCCTGGAAGCCCGGCTCGTCCTGCTTGCTTAGCGTGGCCGTATTGGGGTGCCCGGAAAACGCGATGTAATCGAAGCCCGAGAAGACGCCGGCGGCGAACTGGAAACCGTTGAAGTTGGGGGACCAGTAGCTGATCTGGGGAATCCAGTCGGCGTAGAGGTAGCCCACCCCGATGCGGCCCAGGGTGGTGTTGCCCCCCAGGAAGGCGGCGCCGGAGCCCACCCCCAAGAGGGTCATGTCGGACAGGATGGCGTCGCTCCCGAAGATCCCCAGGTCCCGACCCACCTTGACGGTGCCCCAGCGCTGGTCGCCGAAGGTGAGGAAGTTCTGCCGCATGTCGATGCTGGTGGAGCCGATCCCCACCTTGCCGCCGCCCGGGTTGGTGTCGTTCAGGCCTGGATAGAAGCCCAGGGTGACGCTGATGTCGAAGTCCATCTGGCGCGTCTTGGCGGAGAAGACCAGGGCACTCGGCAGGAGCCCCGACTCGATGTTTTGCTCGTCGTTTCCGGCGCCATTACAGGCCAGTCCGCCCGCCACCGTGACCGGGTTGTTGTCGCAATCGTTGAAAGTGGCAAAGCCGTTCACGTTGCCGCTGAAGGAGAGATCCCAGTCCCCTGCCTTCCAGCTCAACTCCGCCTGGGCGGCGGAGGTGCCGAGCAGCGCCAAGGCGCCTGCCACGGCCGTGCAGATTTTCTTGCGCTGTACCATTGCCCAACCTCCCCTCTCGTAGAAATGAAGCAAAGTTGAAGTTGACAACACGCTTTCTTTCGCTTCGGGCGCACAACCACCTTCCCCACCCGAATCGAATGGTCCGCTTCGTTCTTCTCCCCGACGAGTGCCCAGGGAAAATCGCTTGTAGGGCTCGCCTGATCGAAACGCGCGCTAAAAAGCCTCCGTGCCAACGCCGATCCTCCCGCCTTTGGCAATTAATATGCCAGTGGAATCCATGCCTTCCCGGCGGGCGCGCCGCGTCGCGGCAAAGCGCCGCCCGGCGCGGGCAAGGAGGAGAAAAACAAGCCGGGTGAACGGGTTAAGCTTGGGCCGGGAAGGACCGCTCGCCGTCGAATGACCTCCCGGGGCGGGGGGTGCGGTGTCACACGGGGAGCAACGCAATCGCGACATTGTGTGACAGTGCCTTGTTCAATTCCTTGCGCACTTTCTCGCCGCCAAAAGAAAAGGGAGACCGAACGAACGACGGTCTCCCAAGCCAAGTGGAGGAGAAAACGGAGGAAACGACACCACTCGGGGCGCTGCCATCCGCATGGAACCACCCCTTGCGCCTGTCGCGTTTTTCCTCCCGCAAGAGCCGTGCCAGGCAAAAGGCTTCCGCGCGTGCGGGAGCCGCCGCAGCCAGGGGACGCGCCTTGGCACACCGTGGCGCAGGCGCTTTTATCCCCGGTCGGTGCTACGGCACTTGGAAAGTGCGTTTCACTGCGCTCGAACGCACCCTAGCGCTCGACACGGGTTCTGAAGCGAGCCCTATTCGGCGAGGGCTTTCTTCTCCAGTTCCAGGTACAGGTGATGGACGTTGGCCGCGTGCAGACGGGAATACAGGGCCCAGCCGCGGAATGCCGGCGCTGCCGCCCGGGCAGTGGCCTCCCGCAGGCTATCCCCTGCTGCGTAGCGGGTCTGCACCGCCCGCTGTAGCGCTTCCAGGTAGGCCTGGGTGTCGGCGATGCGCCCGGGAGGGGACACCGCGCCCCGGCCCGGCACCAGAACCCGCAGGGGCAGCTCCCGCAGCCTCTTCAGGGCTGCGAGCCACGTCTCGAGCCGGGTGTCGCGGATCTCCGGCACTCGGTCCAGGCACACCAGGTCGCCGCTAAAGAGCACGCCGCTTTCTGAGTCTAGCACCGCCAGATCCCCTGCTAAGGTCCAGCCGAAGTGGAGCAAGGAAAGCCGCCGCCCGGCCAGCTCCAGGGTCACGCTCCCTTCCACGGCTTGAGTGGGTAGGGCGACGCGAGTGCCGGCCATGGTTTCCTCGCCCAGCACCTGCTTCAGCCGCTCGATGCAGGTGCTACAGTTCACCTCCATGGCACGGACGGCGTCCCGGTGGGCCAGGATAGGGATACCCCGGGCGGCGAAAGCGCTGTTGCCCAGCACCCGCTCCGGCGCGGCGTGGGTGTTGATGACCCGCACCACCGGGCGATCCGTCACCCGCCGGATGGCCTCCAGCATCGCCTCGCCGTGGGCATGGTGTGTTCCCGTATCGATCACGATTACCCCCGCCTCGCCTACGATGAAGCCCTGATTGGCGACGAAGCCATGGTTCTCCGGCGCGGGCTCTGCCAGCGCGCCGACGAAGGCGTACACGCCGGGGGCCACCGCCACGGGAATCAAGCTCTGCGCCGCGGCCGGACGGGGCGCGGCCAGGACGAGCGCCACGGCGGCGAGGACGAGGATCGCCACGCGTCGCACGAAAGCGCGCACGCAGAGCATGCCGTGGGATTTCGAGGACGGAGGCCGGATCATCGACGGGCACTGGCGGATGCCGCGGTTGGCATCCCTGTACGAATATGGCTTACTATTGCACGCGCGCCGCGCCCGCGCAATCGCGGCGGGTCGCGTTCCATCGAGCACTCTATTCCTCGCAAAGGAGACCCCGGATGAAATGGCGGCTGCTCGTGCTTCTCGGTTTGTTCGCGCCCGGCGCGGCGTCGGCCTACGATTACCCGACCCAGGATCGGGTGGAGTACGTACTCGCGTGCATGTACGATCATCGCGGCAAGCAGGAGTACCTTTACAAGTGCTCCTGCGCCATCGACTTCATCGCCAAGGAGATGCCCTACGAGGAATACGTGGAAGCTTCTGCCGCGACCCGCTACCGAGAGATGGGCGGTGAGCGCATGGGAGTTTTCCGTGACCCGGACTTCGTCAAGGACATGATCAAGAAATACCGGGAGGTACAGTCGCGCGCCTTCAAAGCCTGTGGCGTCTGAGCCGCAAACCCCATGGCAACGACAACGTCATGGAAAGCGCTTCTCCGACAGACGAGTTCCGCGGGGCTGGCGCTTCTCCTCCTGGGGGGCACCACGGGCGGCGACTGCGCCCCGGCGGAGCCAGTCAAGTCGATCGCGGTCATGGACTTCGAGATGATCGACGATTCCGGGGACGAGGCGTCCGTGCCCGCCCAGCGGGAGCGGCTCAAGATGATCTCACGGCAGTTGCGCGAGGAGCTCGCCCAAGCGGGCCTGTGCCGGGTGCTGGATAACGGGCCGGCCCAGGTCCTGATCGACCGGTTTAGGGCCTCCCAGGCGCTGCGCCAGTGTAACGGCTGCGAGCGGGACATCGGCAAGGCCCTGGGCGCCGACCTGGTGGCCTTGACCTGGGTACAGAAGGTGAGCAACCTGATCCTCAACATCAACGTGGAGATCAAGGACGTGGCGAGCGGCGCGACCCGGCTCATCAAGTCGGTAGACATCCGCGGCAACACCGATACCTCCTGGCGCCGGGGCGTATCCTATCTGGTGCGGGACATGGCGGAAAAAGGGCAGGGTTGCCGCTGATCAGGAGCCCGCCACTGAGCCCGGTCGGATGAGGACGCGGGTTTCGAACTTGAGGTCCTTGGAGTCCACCACCTCCGCCTTGAGCTCTCCTTCCTCTCGGGGCACGAAGTAGAAGCGGAAGTTGGGGTTTTCGCTGATGGAAAAATCCACTTCCGCCGTGAGCACCGGCTTGCCGGCGTAGCTCACCTTCACCTCACGCACGTAATGGGCCGGGGTGTAGAGCCGGGTGAGCTGGTCCATCGCGAGCCCCGAATGGTTGGGGTGGCTGATCATGAGCTGGGCCAGGTTGGGCTGGTGCAGGGTCACGGGCCCGTCCAGCCGCAGCTTCATTCGGCCGAGGCGGGCGAGGGCTGCGGCGGGATCCTTGCCAGCCGGGGCCGAGCAGCCCCCCGACGCCTTCACGTAGCGGGCCGCCGCATAGAGCTTACCGTCGCTCGTTTCCGCCACCGCCCGCACGAAGGTGTACTCCTCGATGCGCACCCGGGTTTCCAAGTCGGCCCGGCCGGCGTCGGGGGAGAAGTGGAAGACGGCAGCGAGGGGCGAGGGGTTCTTGTCGATGATGAGATAGACCCGCCGGATGTACCGTTGCGGTTCCTGGGGCAGGAAGGTCTTGATGGCGATGGGGACGGTGGCCGCGTCCTCGGCCCGGGCTGGCGCCTCCAACTGAACCACATCGTGCCCGTCGGCAGCGACGGGGCGGCCCTCAAACAAGGTGTTTCTCAGCTTGCGCCAGAGCTCGGTGTCCGGGTCCGGCAGAGGATCGGCGGCCCGGGCCGCGC
>NZ_DAIRTR010000129.1:0-8164 GCF_036803785.1 Pelomicrobium sp.
CTCGGGCGCCGGGGAAGGCGTGGGCCAGGAGGATGGCCAGGCAGCCGCTGCCGGTGCATAGATCCAGGGCAGTGCGCACTTCCTGGGGATCGGCCACCCAGGGGGCGAGCCGCTCGCGCAGCAGCTCGGCGATGAACGAGCGGGGAACGATCACCCGCTCGTCTACGTAAAAGCGGAACTCTCCCAGCCAGGCTTCCCGAGTGAGATAGGCGGCCGGCCGCCGCTCCTGCACCCGCCGGGACAGGAGCGCGAGCACGGCGCTACGCTCGGCGAAGGTGAGTCGGGCATCCAGGAATGGTTCCAGCCGGTCCAGGGGCAGATGCAGGGCGTGCAGAATCAGGTAAGCCGCCTCGTCGTAAGCCTCGCTCGTGCCGTGGCCGAAGGCGAGGCCCGCCTCGTGGAAGCGGCTCACGGCGAACCGCAACAGGTCGCGCACCGTGGCAAGCTCCTGCCGCGCTTCGTCGAACGGAGCGCTCAGGCGAGAAGCCGGCGCAGCGCCCGGCCGTAGATGTCGGCGAGCCGCGCCAGGTCGGCGAGGGGCACGCATTCGTCGATTTTGTGAATCGTGGCGTTGAGCAGTCCCAGCTCCACCACTTGGGGACAGATGCGGGCGATGAACCGGCCATCGGAGGTGCCCCCCGTGGTGGAGAGCTCCGGTTCGATGCCCGCCACCTCCCGCACCGCGGCCTTGAGCGCCTGGGTGAGAGGGCCGGGCGCGGTGAGATAGGGCGCGTTGTAGGGTTGCTCCCACACGAGCTCGTAGTCGAGCCCATGGGCGTCGAGCACCGCCCGCAGCCGCTGCTCGAGGGATTCCACGGTGCTCGCGGTGGAGAAGCGGAAATTGAACTGCACGGTGACTTCGCCCGGGATCACGTTGGTCGCCCCCGTGCCCCCGTGGATGTTGGACACCTGCCAGGAGGTGGGCGGGAAAAACTCGTTGCCCTCGTCCCATACGGTACGGGCGAGCTCGGCGATGGCCGGCGCTGCCAGGTGGATGGGGTTGCTGGCGAGGTGAGGGTAGGCGATGTGGCCTTGGATGCCCTTGACCCTGAGCGTGCCAGAGAGGGAGCCGCGCCGGCCGTTCTTGAGCGTATCCCCCACCACCCGGGCGCAAGTAGGCTCTCCCACGATGCAGTAGTCGATCGCCTCGCCCCGTTGCCTAAGCCACTCCACCACCCGGACGGTACCGTCCACAGCCGGGCCTTCCTCGTCGGAGGTGAGGAGCAGGGCAAGGGAACCCCGGTGGTGCGCCTGCTCGCCCAGGAAGGCTTCCGCCGCCGTCACGAAGGCGGCAATCGCCCCTTTCATGTCGGCCGCGCCTCGGCCGTAGAGAACGCCGTCGCGAATCGCGGGCTGGAAGGGATCGCTAGTCCACTGCTCGCGCGGCCCCGGAGGCACCACATCGGTGTGGCCGGCGAAGCACAGCACTGGGCCTGTGGTCCCCCGCCGGGCCCAAAGGTTGTCCACGGCACCGAAGCGCAGCCGCTGCACGCGGAAGCCCGCCCGTTGCAGCCGCTCACCCAGGAGCTGCTGGCAGCCGGCGTCGTCGGGGGTGACCGAGGGCCGGGCGATCAGCGCTTGGGCAAGCTCGACGGCGGGATGCATGGAGCGCTTCGGTATTCGAAGACGGGGCTGCCCGAAGCCGGGGCCGGGCCAAGAACGCGGGAGCTCATTTGTCGATCAGGTCGATCTTGATCGGCGGCTCTTTCGCGGCGGCCGTCTCCAGCCCTTTGGCGCCGACTTCGCTCACGCGGATCTGGCCATAGTCGATGAGGGCCGCCAGATTGGTGGGCGAATCGGCGTGGGCCATGGCTTCGTCTCGGGTGATCTTTCCCGCCCGGTACATCTTAAACAGGGCCTGCTCGAAAGTCTGCGAGCCTGGCGAGACCGTGGTCTCCATGGCCTGTTTGATGGCGTCGATTTCTCCCTTCTTGATCAGCTCCGAGGTGTGGGTGGTGTTGATCAGGATCTCCACCGCGGGCAGGAGCTTTCCGTCCACGCCCCGCACCAGGCGCTGGGAAATGATGGCCTTCAGGCTGATGGCCAGGTCCGCCAGCAGGGCGGTGCGCGCGTCGTGGGGGAAGAAGTTGATGATGCGCGAGAGCGCATGGTAGCTGTTGTTGGCGTGCAGGGTGGATACGCACAGATGGCCGGTCAGGGCATAGATGATGCCGTGCTTGAGGGTTTCCCGGTCCCGGATCTCGCCGATCATCAGCAGATCTGGCGCCTCCCGCATGGCATTGGTGAGGGCGTTGGCATAGGAGACCGTGTCCATGCCGATTTCTCGCTGGTTGACGATCGACTTGCGGTGCTTGAATACGAACTCGATGGGGTCTTCCACCGTGAGGATGTGGCCGGTGCAGTTGGCGCTACGATGCTCAATCATGGCCGCCAGGGTGGAAGACTTGCCCGCCCCGGTGGAACCCACCACCAGGATTAGCCCCCGGCGCTCCATGATCAGGTCCTTGAGGATCCCGGGCAGATTGAGCTCCTCCACCGTGGGGATGGTGCTCTTGATGTGACGAATGACCATCGCCAGGTCGCCCTTCTGGCGGAAGACGTTGACCCGGTAGTTGGCCACTTCCGGCAGGCTGAAGGAGAAGTTCATCTCCATGGTGGCCTCGAAAGTGCGGATCTGGTCCTCGGTCATTAGGCCGTAGGCGAGCTTGATCATCTGGTCTGATTCCAGCGGCTTGTCGTTGATCGGCATGCACACGCCATTGATCTTGATTTGGATCGGCGCGCCTACCGTAAAAAACAGGTCCGAAGCCTGTTTCTCGGCCATGAGCTTGAGCAGGGGTGCAATGATCATGGGATGCTCCTTTGCTCCATAACCGCGAGGCCGCGGCGCGTCCCGCTAGATGCCCCGCAGCAGCTCGTTGATGCTGGTCTTGGCACGGGTCTTGGCGTCCACCTGCTTGACGATTACCGCGCAGTACAGGCTGTACTTGCCGTCTGGGGAGGGGAGACTGCCGGAGACCACCACCGAGCCCGCGGGCACCCGTCCGTAGAGGATCTCCCCTGTTTCCCGGTTGAGTATCTTGGTGCTCTGGGAGAGGAAAACGCCGGTGCCGATTACCGCGCCTTCCTCGACGATGATGCCTTCCACGATCTCGGAGCGCGCACCGATGAAGCAGTTGTCCTCGATGATGGTGGGGTTGGCCTGGACCGGCTCCAGCACCCCACCAATGCCCACGCCGCCTGCGAGATGGACATTCTTGCCGATTTGGGCGCAGGAGCCCACGGTGGCCCAGGTGTCCACCATGGTGCCTTCGTCCACGTAGGCGCCGATGTTGACGTAGGAGGGCATTAGCACCACGTTTGCCGCGATGTAGGAACCGCGGCGGGCGGCTGCCGGAGGAACGACACGGAAGCCTCCTTCGCGAAAGTCGCGGGAATTGTACTCAGCGAACTTCGAAGGAATCTTGTCGAAGTAGTTGGTGAAGCCACCCTTGATGAAGCTGTTGTCCTCGATGCGAAACAGCAACAGTACGGCTTTCTTGATCCATTCGTGGGTCACCCAGCGGCCGTCGATCTTCTCTGCGACCCGTAGCTTCCCCTTGTCAAGGAGGTCCACCACCTCCATCACGGCTTCGTGGACCTTGGTGGGCACGTTGCGCGGTGTGATCTCGCTGCGCCGCTCGAACGCTTCCTCGATGATGCTCTGGAGTTGTTTCATCGGCAGTAGGTCCTCGGTCGATGACGATATCATCCGGCGGCAGCCGCTCCGCTGCGGTCCTCGGTGGCGAAGCGGCGGATGCGTTCGGCCGCCTCCACGCAGGCGTCCAGCGGGGCCACCAGGGCAATACGTACGAAGTTGCGCCCGGGGTTTAGGCCGTGGGCCTCCCGCGCCAGATAGGAGCCCGGCAGGACGGTCACATTATAGTCGTGGTATAGCTGGCGGGCGAAAACGGTGTCGTCGAAAGGCGTGGGCAGCCACAGATAGAATCCGGCCTCGGGCCTCCTGGCCCCCAGGGATTCGAGTCGGGGCAGTACCGCGTCGAACTTGTCCCGGTAGAGCCGGCGGTTTTCTTCCACGTGGGTCTCGTCCCGCCAGGCCGCGATGCTCGCCGCCTGCACCGCGGGGCTCATGGCACAGCCGTGGTAGGTGCGATAGCGCAGGTAACGCGCCAAGATCTGCGCGTCGCCGGCGACGAAGCCCGAGCGCAGTCCCGGTGCGTTGGAGCGCTTGGACAGGCTGGAGAAGACCACGAGCCCGCGGAAATCCCGGCGTCCCAGCCGATGGGCCGCTTCCAGGGCACCCAAGGGGCGGACAGCCTCGTCGAAGTAGATCTCGGAGTAGCATTCGTCGGAGGCGATGACGAAGCCGTGGCGGTCGGAGAGCTCGAACAGCCGCCGCCACTCCTCCAGGCCCATCACACTGCCGGTGGGATTGGCCGGAGAGCACGCGTACACGAGCTGGGTGCGGCGCCACACCGTATCCGGGAGCTGGGCGAAGTCCAGGGCGAAGCCCTTTTCGGGCAGGAGGTTGAGGAATTGGGGCGTTGCGCCCGCGAGCAGCGTCGCTCCCTCGTAGATCTGATAGAAGGGGTTGGGACACACCACAGTGGCGCCGGGCCGCGAGGAATCCACCACCGCCTGGGCGAAGGAGAACAGGGCTTCCCGACTCCCGTTGACCGGCAGAACCTGGGTCTCCGGATCGATCTCCGGTAGCCCGTAGCGTTGGGCGATCCAGTCGGCTAGGGCGAGGCGCAGGGCAGGCTGGCCGGCCGTGGTGGGATAGCGGGCGAGGGAGGGAAGCGCTTGCGCGAGCGCCTCCAGGATGAAGGAGGGCGTCGCGTGCTTCGGCTCGCCGATGGACAGGTCGATGGCCTTGAAGGCGGGATTGGGGTTCGCCCCCTGGAGTAAAAGCTGGAGTTTCTGGAACGGATAGGGCTGCAGGCGCTCGAGGTGGGGGTTCATTGCAAGGCTGGGCAGGCGCGCCGTCGTGGTCGTTGAACCGGCGAATTATATCGGCCGGGGATGCCGGCGCCAACGCGCGAGCTCGCGTTGAGCGAGAGCTCCCCGCTCAGTCGCGGGTGCTTGCTTCGCGAGGAAACTCCGGCAGCGGAACCGGCACGGCGGGCGCCCAGCCCGCTTTCCGGTACTCCGCCTCCACCGTGGTGAAGATGCCGCCGCGCACGTGGAAGCGCGCCCGCAGCCGCATGTACCGGGGTTCCGTGGCGACCACGAGATCGTCCAGGATGCGGTTGGTGACGGCCTCGTGGAAAGCGCCCTCGTCCCGGTAGGACCAGATATAGAGCTTCAGGCTCTTGAGCTCGACGCACCGTCGGTCGGGAATGTAATCCAGAATGAGCGTGGCGAAGTCGGGCTGCCCCGTTTTCGGGCACAGGCAGGTGAATTCTGGAATCTCCATGTGGATCAGGTAGTCCCGATCCGGAGCTGGGTTGGGGAAGGTCTCGAGCTGCTTGGAGGACTGTGTTGCCATTCTCGCCTGCGCGTCAATTCAGTTACAATGCCGGCCAATCTTTCGCGGCAATCGCCGGTCGGTGGACGCCATGTTTCGGTGGGTGCAGGTTGCGCGCCCGGGCGATAGGGATAGGTGGCGTCGCCGTGGCGGAAGCTCGCTGCTGATTCAAACATTATAACGACTGGTTGGCACCCCGTTGCGCCTCGCTCACATCAAGCTCGCCGGGTTCAAGTCCTTCGTCGATCCTACCCATATCCCGCTGCCGGGCCAGCTGGTTGGCATCGTCGGCCCCAATGGCTGCGGCAAGTCCAACATCATCGATGCAGTGCGCTGGGTGCTGGGGGAATCCCGAGCCTCGGTCTTGCGCGGTGAGTCCATGCAGGATGTGATCTTCAACGGCTCCTTGGAGCGCAAGCCGGTGAGCCGGGCGGTCGTGGAGCTCGTGTTCGACAACAGCCTGGGCAAGGCTGGCGGGCAGTGGTCCCAGTACGCCGAGATCGCAGTCAAGCGGGTGATCGAGCGCAACGGTGAATCCTCCTACTACATCAACAACCTTCACGTGCGCCGCAAGGACGTGCAGGACATTTTCCTCGGCACCGGCCTGGGCGGGCGACCTTACGCCATCATCGAACAGGGGATGATCTCCCGCATCATCGAGGCCAAACCCGAGGAGCTACGGGTCTTCCTCGAGGAGGCGGCGGGCGTGTCCAAGTACCGGGAGCGGCGCCGAGAGACCGAGCTGCGGCTGGAAGATGCCCGGGAGAACCTCGCCCGGGTGGACGACATTCGTCGGGAGCTGGAGCAGCAGCTCGAACGGCTACAGGCCCAGGCCCGCGTGGCGGCCCGCTATCACGAGCTCCAGGCGAGATTGCGCACCGTTCAGGCGCTGCTTGCCCTAACCCGCAGGCAAGAGGCCGCGGCGACCCAGGAGCGGCTTGCGCGGGAGAGGGAACGGCTGGAGACGGCGCTACAGGGGGAGATTGCCCGGCTGCGGGAAGCCGAGCGGTGCCTAGAAGAAGCCCGGGAACGCCACTATGGCCTGAGCGATGCGCTTCACGGCGCCCAGGCAGCCTTGTACGAGGCCAATGCAGAAGTGGCCCGGCTGGAGCAACAACTCCAGCACCTGCGGGCGAGCCGCAGCCGCATCGAGCAGCAACGCAGTACCACCTGCAAGCTTCTGGCCCAGCACGAAGAGCGCCGCGCCAACGCCCAGGCCGGGCTCGCCCACTGGCAAGCAGAGCAGACGCGGGCCATCTTGGAGGCGCGCACCCGCCAGGAACGGGCCGAAGGGGAGGGCCGTGACCTCCCCCTGTTGGAGGAGGCTTATCGGTTGGCTCAGGCCCGCCATGCTGAGGCCCAGCGGGAGCGCATGCGAGCGGAGCAGGCCCGGGAAGTGGAGCAGACCCATTTAAACCACACCGAGCGGGTACTGGCCCAGTTGGTGGCCCGGCGCGCGCGACTGGAGGAGGAACGACGGGCACTGCCCCCCGTGGATCCGGGTGAGAGCGAGCGCCTTGCCCGGGCCCTCGAGGAGATCGACCACTCGATCGCAGAGCAGGAGGCGGTCCTCGCCCGGGGCGCGGAAGCGCTGCCCGCCGCCCAAGCCGCTCTGGAGGCTGCCCGCCAGCGGCTCCAGGCCCAGGAGCAGCGCTTGACAGAGATAGAGGCCCGGCGGGCCGCGCTGGAAGAGTTGCAGCGGCGGCTCGAGAGCAATGAGAGGCTCACCGGCTGGCTTTCGGCCCAGGGACTCCAGGACCGTTCCCGGTTCTGGCAGGCGATCACGGTGGGCGAGGACTGGGAAGATGCCCTGGAGGCGGTGTTGCGGGAGCGGCTTAACGCGGTGGCATTGGAGACCTTGGGCGAAGCCGGCTGCTGGAGCGACGAGCCGCCTCCCGGTAAGCTTGCCTGCTTCGAGCGCCAGGTAGGGGCAGTACCCCCCTCTTTCCCGGAGCCCTTCCCCTCCTTGCGCGCCCAGGTCACTTGCCGGGACGAAGCGGTGGCGGCCGTTCTCGACGACTGGCTGGCAGGAGTTTTCCTGGCAGAGTCCCTGACGGCCGCTTTAGAACGCCGGCACCTGCTGCGGCCGGGGCAAGCCTTCGTGCTGCCGGGCGGGCATGTGGTGACCCGGACGAGCATTACCTATTACGTTCCCGACTCCGGACTCCACGGAGTGTTGGCCCGGGAGCGGGAGATGGAGGCCCTTGCCCGGGAGGGGAAAGCCCAGCGCACCGCCATCGAGGCGCAAGCCCGGGCCGTCGAGCTAGAAGAGGAGCGGGTGCGGGCCTTGGAGGCCGCCTTGGAAGAAGCCCGTTCAGCCCTGGCCGCTGCCCGCCAGCGCCGGCACGAGATCCAAATGGCGGCCCTCAAGGCGGCCGAAGCGGCGGAACGGGTGAGGGTTCGCAGCGAGCAAATCAGTGCCGAGCTGGAGGAAATCGACGCCCAGGCGCAGGCCGAAACGAGCCGCCGGCAGCAGACGATTCAGCGGCTTGCGGCGATCGAGGACGAAATCGCTACGGCGAAGCAGGCAGAAAGCGTCCTGGAAGAAGAATGTCGGGCGGCCGAGACCCGCTTGGCAGAGCGGCGGCAGGCCCACCAGCAGGCCCTCCAGGAAGCTCGGGAGGCCGTCTACCACGAGAGGCTCGCTTCGAGCAAAATCCATGAGCTTGAGGATCTTCTTAACGTCATCGATCAAGACATGGGGTCGGCCCGGACCACTCTGGAGGCCCTCGAAGG
>NZ_DAIRTR010000130.1:0-8104 GCF_036803785.1 Pelomicrobium sp.
GAAGCCCAGTACGCCTGGGCCTGGGGCCAGAACATCTGGACCGACATGCTCGCCTAATTGGCTTACCCTCAATTTGTTGGAGTCTTCCAGTTCTGTGCTCAATTAGGGTCGCAGACTTCATCTTGTTTTTGTTTGCATTATTCCAATACCCTGGCACTGGTCCCGGCCGCCCTCGGCTGGGCGCAGCAGTGCTCACCGCCTTCGTACACCCACTCGATCAGCGCTTCCATGACCGGCCGGGCGCGGCCCGCGTTGGGATGGTTGACGAAACACACGACCACGTGGCGCCGCCCGTCCCGGTCCCGCACGTAGCCGGCGATGGCGCGCACGCCCTCCAAGTAGCCCGTCTTGAGGTGGGCCTGGCCGCTGAAGGCGTTCGAGCGCATGTGTTTCTTGAGAGTGCCGTCCACGCCGGCGAGGGGCAGGGAGGCCACGAACTCCGGCATGACAGGGGAGTTCCAGGCGCGCAAAAGCAACTCGCCCAGGTGGCGGGCGCTGATGCGCTCGACGCGGGAGAGGCCTGCGCCGTTTTCCACGACCAGCTCCGGGAACTCCAGTCGGTTCTGGAACAACCAGGCCTTGATGGCCCGAGCGGCGGTCTCGGGGGTGGCGGGCGCCCCGAAGCCATGGGCGCCCAGGGTGAGCAGGAGCTGGCGCGCCATCACGTTGTTGCTGAATTTGTTGATGTCCCGCACGATCTCTGCCAGGGGCGGGGAGTCGCTGACGGCAAGCAGCTGCGCCCCTTCGGGCACCGGGCCTTCCCGCACCCCTCCCGCAAGCTGCCCGCCGAGCTCAGCCCAAAGCTGCCGGAACACGTCGCCGAACAACTTCGGATGCGCCAGCACGGAAAAACTTTCCGCTCTTTCCCCGCAGTCTTCCGGGTAGCGCCCTTCGAACACGATCCGGGCGCGGGTCCAGTCGCTGGCGATGGCGGCGTGAAAGCGGGGCTCCCAGTGCCGGCACGGGCCAGGGCCGAGCTTCAGCCGGTTGTCGATTTCCAGCCCCTCGGGGTGGGGCTCGGCGTATACCCGCACGCGGCCCTGCGCCGGCTCGGGCACGAAGCTCACCCGCACGGCGTTGAAGTTGAGGAGCAGGGCGTCGGGTTCCACGTTGTACGGGCGATAGGGCTCGCCGTCGAAGGCGCCCGGGTCCCCAGCAGGCAGGGCGAAATGGGTGCGGTCCAGCATCAGATCGCCCCGGATCACCCGAACGCCTCGGGCCCGCACCTCCCGTAACAGGAGCCAGAGCCGCTCCAGGGTGAGCTTAGGGTCCCCATAACCCTTGATCGCCAGGGGACCGTCCAACACCCCTTGCGTCACCGGGCCGCCAACGTATACCTCGGTCTTCCAGGTGTAGGCAGGTCCCAGCAGCTCCAGGGCGACAAGGGTGGTGACCAGCTTCATGGTGGAGGCGGGGTTCATGGGCGCATCCGCGTTCCAGATGAGCAGAGGCCCAGCGCCGGTCACCGGCTGCACGAACACGGCCACGCTCTCCCAGGGAATCCCGGCGGCCGCGAGGGCTTGCTGGACGGGGGGCGGCAGGGGGGAAGTGGCGAGTGCAGGCCGTGCGCCAAGCCCCAGGGCCACCAGCACCCATGCCAGCAGGGCGCCGATCCATCGGAAGGCGTTCGGGGGAGGGTGGCCCGTCGGCGGACGGAGGCGGGTCATGAAAACAGGCTCTCTACGGAGCCGGGGCCGGGAATGCTCACGTTCCAGCCGAGGCGCGTGGCGATGGCTTGCTGAAACATCGAGGCGGCGCTCGGCTCCCCGTGGACGATGTAGGTGACCGCAGGAGGGCGCCGAAAATGGGCCAACCAGGCCAAGAGCCCCGCTTGGTCGGCGTGGGCCGAAAGGCCTCCGATAGTATAGATGCGCGCCTTCACTGCCACCTCGTCGCCGAAGATCCGCACTCGCTTGGCTCCGTCCACCAGCCGACGCCCCAGAGTCCCGGCGGCCTGGAAACCGGTGATGAGGATCGCGCATTCGGGTCGGGGCAGGTTGTGCTTCAGATGATATTTGATGCGGCCCGCCTCGCACATGCCGCTCGCCGAGATGATGACAGCGCCGTGGTGAATCTGGTTCAGCGCGATGGACTCTTCCACCTCTTGGACGAAGTGGATCCGCACCCCGTTCGCCTTGGCGCTGCGCAGCCGCTCCAAGGTGGCGGCGGCCTGGGGGTCGAACAGGTCCCGGTGGCGCAAGGTCACTTCGGTGGCCGCTAGGGCCATGGGGGAGTCCACGTAGACGTCAAGGGCCGGCACTTTACCCTGGTGATGCAAGTCGGACAGCAGGAACAGCAGGTCCTGGGTGCGGCCCACGGCGAAGGCCGGCACGATCACGTTGCCCTGGTGATGGGCAACGGTGTCCACGATGGCCTGGGCGAGTTCCTCCAGGGTTTCCTTCATGCCCTTGTGGCGGCGGTTGCCGTAGGTGGACTCCACCACCAAGACGTCGGCCTCGGTGACCGGCGTGGGGTCCCGCACGATGGGATGCCCGGGTTGTCCCAGGTCGCCAGAGAAGACGAGGCGGCGGCTGCCGTGGGGAGCGTCCAGGGTGATATCGATGCTGGCCGAGCCCAGGATATGGCCGGCGTCGCGGTAAACGCAGCGCACCGATGGGTGGGGCTGTAGCGGCGTCTCGTACTCTACCGGGTGCAGGTGGCGCAGGGCCGCGCGCGCCTGGGTGACGGTATAGAGGGGGGCGGCGTCCGGTCCCCTGCCGCGCCGGCTGCGGCGCTCGTAGGTGGCGCGCTCCGCTTCTTTTTCTTGGATGTAGGCGGCGTCCGGAAGCATCACGGCCAGCAGGTCGACCGTTGCCCGGGTGGCGTAGACCGGCCCTTTGAAACCCAGGGCCACGAGTCGAGGCAGCAGCCCCGAGTGGTCGATGTGGGCGTGGGTGAGCAGGACGAAGTCGATGGTGGACGGACCGAAGGCGAGGGCTTCCCGGTTTTTGCGCTCGGCCTCCCGGCCTCCCTGGAAGAGACCGCAGTCCACCAGGAAGCGTACCGCGCCGGTGTCCACCAGAAAGCAGGAGCCGGTCACTTCTCCTGCGGCGCCCAGGAAGCTCAGCCGCATACCGCGTCCAGGCTCTCGAGGGTGCTCTTGACTAGAAACGCCATTTCCTCCGGCTCGATCACGTAGGGGGGCATGTAGTACACGGTGGCTCCCAGAGGCCGCAGGAGCAGCTCGCGCCCGAGGGCTTCGCGGAAGAGCTCCCGGGGGAAGTGGGGGCCGGCTCCCTCCACCTCGAAGGCCCAGATCATCCCCGTGTTGCGGAAGTTGCGCACCCGAGGATGGCGCTTGAGGGGCGCTGTCGCCTCGTTCATGAACCGGGCCTTGTCCCGGTTGACGACGAGCACGTTCTCCTGCTGGAAGAGATCTAGGGTGGCTAGCGCTGCTCGGCAGGCGAGGGGGTTGCCGCTATAGGAATGGGAGTGGAGAAAGCCCGCCTGCAGCTCATCGGCGTAGAACGCCTGGTAGATCTCCTCTCGGGTAAGGACCACCGACAAGGGCAAGTAGCCGCCGGTGAGCCCCTTGGAGAGGCACAGAAAGTCGGGCGTCACGCCGGCCTGCTCGCAAGCGAAGAGCGTCCCGGTGCGCCCGAAACCTACTGCGATCTCGTCGGCGATGAGATGCACCCGATAGCGGTCGCACAGGGCCCGCGCCCGGGCGAGGTACACGGGAGGGTACATGGCCATGCCCCCGGCGCATTGCACCAGGGGCTCCACGATGAGGGCCGCGATGGCCTGGTGGTGCCGCTCCAAGTGGCTTTCCAGGGCGGCGGCTGCCCGCAGCGCCCAGGCTTCCGCGCTTTCCCCCGGCGCTGCGAGCCGGCTATCGGGAGACGGCACGACGCCACAGGGGCGCAGCAGCGGCTCGTAGGTTTCCTTGTAGAGGGCCACATCTCCCACGGAGAGGGCCCCCAGGGTCTCCCCATGGTAGCTCCCTGCCAAGGTGACGAAGCCGTTCTTCGCCGGCAGGCCCATATTCTTCCAATAGTGGAAGCTCATCTTGAGGGCGATCTCCACGGCGGAGGAGCCGTCAGAGGCGAAGAAACAGTGGCCGAGCCGCCCGGGCGCCAGGGCGCTCAGCCGCTCGGCCAGCTCCACCGCCGGCGGGTGGGTGAAGCCGGCAAGGAGCACATGCTCGAGCTGCTCCAGCTGCTCGGCGATGGCGGCATTAATCCTGGGGTGGCTGTGGCCGAACAGGTTCACCCACCAGGAGCTGATGGCGTCCAGGTAGCGGCGCCCGTCGAAATCGTAAAGCCACACCCCCTTGCCCCGGGCGACCGGCACCAGGGGCAGCCACTCGTGGTATTTCATCTGGGTGCATGGATGCCATACCGCGGCGAGGCTCCTTCGCAGCAGTCTCTCGGCTTCGCTGCCAAAGGCAAGCGCGGCACTCTTGCGGGGCGTGGGAGCCGACGGTTTAATTTTCATGGTGATGGAATGACGTGTGGAACCGACGGCGGAAAGTGTATGCCAAGCGCCCGTGGTTTTGGACCGTTCTCTTTCTCCAAACTTCAAGCGTGTGCGGAATTTCTGCCGCCCGTTGGGCATCAAATTTGCTAAGAGATTCTGTGGTGGGTTAGCTGGAGAGAAGACGCCATGGAAATTCTGGAGCGCATTTCCGAGCAGATGGCCCTGTCGCCGCATCCCTTGTTTGCCATCACCATGGCGGCAGTGCCCTGCCCGGACACGCCGGTCATTCTGACACTGCACTGGCATGGCTTCATCCGGGAGAAGATCGCGCCTTTGGAGGAAGCGGAGGTGGTGCGCTATACGCCCATCCCGAGCTCGGCGCTGCAGATCAACGACCGTTGGACCCAGCTACGGGACCTGGAAGAAGCGGCCCTGGAGGCGGCGTGGGAGCTGGGGGCGTGGGACCTGGCGCGGGCAGAACGCCCTTCTTGCACCCGCCCCGGCGCCGATTCCCGGGAGGCGCTGGAATGCCTGCAAGCCTTTGGCGCCTTCCCCTACGGCATCCACGGCATGGAGATGGTGGTGAGCGAGGCGCCCGATGCCGACGAGCTGGTGGGGCTCGCCGCCCGCCGCGGCTATCTCATGTGGATGTTCCGCCCGGTGCACGGGGGCATTTGGAAGGAGGTGGCGGAGGACGCCACCCTCAATCCCGACGGTACCCGGGAGCCGCCTTGCCCCGTGGAGCCCCTGCCGGTCACGGGCGAGCGGGCGAAGCGCACCGTTTATCGCTTCGGCCAGCCTCTGAGTGCGGTCTGAGCCGATCTTGAAAAAAGAGCAGGGCGGCCTCACAGTAGACTCGTTTGTGAAGCGCGCTGTCATCTTCTGAGCCTCGGTCGAGGCGACAGCCCCGGCCGGGCCGAGCATGCTGGATCGGCTGTCCCATGAAGGTCATCCGGGGCAAGCCCCTCTCTCCAGGTTATGGCGTGGGGCGGGCAGTGGTGCTGGGCGCCGCCCGGCTCTGCCTGCCCCAGTACCGCATCGAGCCCGCCCAGGTGGAGGCCGAGCACCGGCGGCTGCAGCAGGCCTTGGACCGCTCCCGGGAAGAGTTGGAACGACTGCAGGCGCGGGTGATGGCCGAGCTGGGCCACGAGGTGGCGGACATCTTTTCGGCCCACCTGGCATTCCTGCGGGACAAGCAGTTCGTCGAGCGGGTGAAGGAGCACGTGGCCCAGAACTTGGTGAACGTGGAGCAGGCCTGCCGAGCGGTGATCACCGACCTCGCGCAGACCCTGGCGAGCGTGGACGACGAATACTTGCGGGAGCGGGAGCAGGACGTGCGGGACATGGGACGCCGAGTGCTGCGGCACTTGGCCCGACACGCCGGACCGGGGCTCGCGGAGCTTCCGCCCGAGTCGGTCATCGTGGCCCGGGAGCTCCTGCCCTCTGAGCTGATGGAGCTCACCCGGGATCACGTGGCGGCCCTCGTGACTGAGCAGGGCGGCTGGACCAGCCATGCCGCGATCCTTGCCCGGTCCCTGGGCGTTCCGGCGGTGACTGGGGCGCAGCAGGCCACCGCGGAGATCGAGCCGGGCGCACGCCTGCTGGTGGATGGCGAGGCCGGCATGGTCTGGATCGTGCCCTCGGAGGAGGACCTGGCGCGCTTTACCGTTTGTAAGGAACGCTACGAGCAGGCGGCTTCCTTGGCTGCGGCGGAGGAGCGCCAGGCGTGCGTCACCCGGGACGGCGTGCCCATTCGTCTGTACGCCAACATCGCTCGGCCTCAGGAGGCCGTGGAGGTGGCGCGGCATTACCTGGACGGGGTCGGCTTGTTCCGTACCGAATACCTGTTCCTGGGGGAGAGCGAGCCTCCCGGCTTCGAGCGCCAGCGGGAGGCCTACCGGCTGGCGGCGGAACTGCTGGCGGGCCGCCCCCTGGTGCTGCGCACCCTGGACCTGGGCGCAGACAAGAACCCCCCCTATCTCGCCGCCCGCTTCCCCGTCAACCCGAGCTTGGGGCTGCGGGGCTTGCGCCTCTGCCTGGCGGCGGAGGGGCTGTTCCGCACCCAGCTTCGGGCTATCCTCGCCAACTTTCCCCGCTACGACGTGCGCATCCTATTCCCCATGGTACTGGGTGCCGGAGACCTGCAACGGGCGCTGGCGGTGTTACGGTCGGTTGCTGCCGAAGTGGGGCTGGAAAGATTGCCCCCGGTCGGGGCGTTGGTCGAGACGCCTTCGGCGGTGTTCACCATCGCGGAGATCACAAGGCATGTAGACTTCCTCAGCATCGGCACCAACGACCTCACTCAGTACGTGCTGGCCGCGGACCGCAACGCCTTAGAGATGTTCGAGGATTGCTCAATCCTGCATCCGGCGGTGCTGCGGGCGGTCAAAACGGTGGTCCAGGCAGCCGCGGCGGCGAGGCGTCCGGTGTGCGTGTGCGGGGAAGCCGCGGGGGACCCGGCGGTGGCGCGGCTGCTGGTGGGTCTGGGGGTGCGGGAGCTCAGCATGAGCCCGGCTCTGGCGCCCCGGGTGCGTCAGCTGTTGCGGGCCTCCGTCTGCGCTGAGCTGGAGCACCTCGCCCAGCGGGCCCTGGACTGCGACGATCCCGATGGGGTGCGGAAGCTGCTCCATGGTGGCATCAGCGGAGAGCTCCCCTCACCGGGTACGGTGCCACCGACCGCCCGGCCAGCGTCTCCCGTGCAGAGTTGAAAAGTCGTCTCGCTTCCGGGCGAGTCAATGAGAGGGAGGAGGGCCGAATTACCCGCCAACGCCTGCCCCAGGAGTGCGCTCTGCCCTTCCCTGGTTTTGCGCAGGGTTCAGAAAGTCAGCGAGGTAACACCGTCCCTCGGATTGGACAGGAGCTCGGGTCCTGAAGCGTGCACGGTTGACGCTCGCGGCGGTCCGGTTTGACCAGCCGCCCCGCGGGACCTGATCTTTGAGGCCATGCCCGAGCTACTGCTCGACGCGGTAATGCTTCCGGCCCATCGGCTGTGGCGGGGCCGCGCTGGTTAACGCGAAGGACGTCGCAGCGCACGTCGAAGAGACACCCCTCGCCCCGGATCGGCCAGTTTCCTTCGGGAAGGCGATCTGCCAGGGATCGGCGCCAGGGATCCCTTTCCCGACGGAGACGGCTGTCCACCTTGCCTTTATTCCCTTCTCGAAGCTATCATTAGCACTCTTTTCAATCGAGTGCTAACAAAATCCCGTCACGAAGACAACCTGTTGAAGGAGAAAAATTTTATGAAAATCCGTCCGCTGCACGACCGGGTCATCGTCAAGCGCTTGGAAGAGGAGCGCAAGACCGCCTCGGGCATCGTGATCCCCGACACCGCCGCGGAAAAACCGGATCAGGGCGAAGTGATCGCCGTCGGCAATGGCCGGCTGCTGGAAAACGGGACCCTGCGTCCCCTGGCGGTCAAGGTGGGCGACCGGGTGCTCTTCGGCAAGTATTCGGGCCAGACCGTGAAGGTGGAAGGTGAGGAGCTCCTCGTGATGCGCGAGGAGGACATCATGGGTGTCATCGAGAACGGTTAATCGTCCCAATCATCAGAGGAGTCTGCACGACATGGCAGCGAAAGAGATCAAGTTTCGAGACGTGGCGCGGCACAAGATCGTGGCTGGCGTGAATCTACTCGCCGACGCGGTCAAGGTCACGCTGGGGCCGAAGGGGCGCAATGTGGTGATTG
>NZ_DAIRTR010000131.1:0-8065 GCF_036803785.1 Pelomicrobium sp.
GATCGCCACCGACCGGCCTAAGGAGCGCACCGTGGTCCAGAAGAAAGAAGTGATCGTGGAAAAGGAAGTGATCTACGTAAAGCCCAAGCACCACGACCACGGGTTGCATCTGGGCCATCACAAGCGCAAGCATCGGGACGATTGAACGGGCTCGAGGAAGCGGTCTCGACGCGACCCCGAGCCGATCGAGCATCAGGGGGCGTAAAGGGGAGTGAGGCCGCGGCAACGCGGCCTCTTTTTTAGTCTCTGTTTACCCCCCGTCGCCGAAGACCGGGCCTTGCAGGCCCCACTTGGCGGCCAGGGTCTCCACCGCGTTCAGGAACTCTTCGGCCCGGGTGGGATGGTTGTAGAAGGCCCGGGCGAGGCTTTTGAGGGCGTGGGGATTGCGCAGCTCCCGGGCGACCACATGGATGAGCTCGTCCGCCTGGCGCCCCACCACCTCTGCGCCGAGCAGCGTCCCCCGATCCGCGTCGGCCACGAGCCGCACGAAGCCTTCGGGCGCATCCTGGGCCAGGGCCGCGGGATTGGCCTCGAAGGCGGCGAAGCCCACCGCCGGCTCCAGCGACCGCGCCTCCGCCTGGTCCTCGTTGAGTCCCACCCGTCCCAACTCGAGGGCTGAATACACCAGGGTCGGCACCGCCTCCGCGTCTCGCCGCCGGGCGCCGGGCGTGAGGATGTTGGCCACCGCCACGCTCGCCTCCGCCAAGGCGTGGTTGGACGTCATGGCGGGATTGGCCACGTCGCCGATGGCATAGATGTGGGGAATGCAGGTGCGCTGGGCCTCATCCACCACGATGAAACCGGCGCCATCGGTTTCCACCCCCAGCGCTTGCAGGCCCAGCCCCGCCGTGCAGGGGACACGGCCGCTACCGAGAAGCACCCAATCCACCCGTTCTTCCGATCCGTCGGGAAGGGTGAGCACCACGCCCTCTGCCGTGATCTTCGCGCCCTTCACGCGGGAGCGGGTGCGAGGAGCGACGCCGACGCGGGCCAGGCGCTCCCCCAGGAGCTTCAAGGCGCGCTGGCTGAACCCAGCGCGGGAGAGGGGCTCGGCGTGGGTGAGCCAGAGCACTTCGCACCCCAGCATGGCGAGGATGAAGGCCATCTCGGTGCCCACCACGCCGCTTCCCACCACCGCCACCCGCCGCCCTGGCGGCGGCGGGAAATCGAACAGATCGTCGGTGGTGAGGATGCGGCCTGCGGTCCTGGGCAAGGTGTCGGGGACGAAGGGGAGAGAGCCGGTGGCGAGGATCAGGTGATCCGCGGTGAACGTTTCGCCGCCCACCGCCACGGTGTGGGCGTCCTTGAGGTGCGCCTCCCCGCTGTAGGCCCGGATGCCGAGGCGCTTCATGTAATCGACATAGCTCTCCCGCACCGCCACCACCACCCGGCGCTGGTGCTCCCAGGCCCCGGCGAGATCCGCCTGCAAACGCCCCTCCACGCCCCGCTCCGCGAGGCGGGCGCCGTCGGCCATCAGCATCGCCGTATGATGCCAGGCTTTCTTGGGCACGCAGCCCCGGTTGAGGCAGGTGCCGCCCCACGTCCCCTTCTCCACGATGGCGACGGTGAGCCCCCGCAGGGCGGCGAGCACCGCGGCCCGGTAGCCCCCGGGTCCCGAGCCGATTACCGCCAGGTCGACGTCCGCCATGCCGGGCCTCAGGTGAGGAACAGGGTCGCCAGTCCCAGAAAGATGAAGAACCCCCCGCTGTCGGTGATGGCGGTGATCATCACGCTGGAGCCCGCGGCTGGGTCGGCCCCGAGCCGATAGCGCACGAGAGGGATTGTCACCCCCATCACCGCCGCCAAGAGCAGATTGAGGATCATGGCGGCCATCATCACCAGCCCGAGGGGCACGCTCTGGTAGATGGCGAAGGCGAAGAGCCCCACCACCGCCCCCCAGACGACGCCATTCACCACCGCGACGGCGATCTCCTTGAGGAACAGCTTCTTCGCGTTTTCCCGGGTGATCTGTCCCAAGGCGAGGGCCCGCACGATCATGGTGATGGTCTGGTTGCCGGAATTGCCCCCGATGCCGGCGACGATGGGCATCAAAGCCGCCAGGGCGGTCAACTGGGCGATGGTGCCTTCGAAGATGCCGATCACCCGAGAGGCGATGAAGGCGGTCACCAGGTTGATGGCGAGCCAGGCCCAGCGGTTCTTCACGCTCTTGATCACCGGCGCGAAGAGATCTTCCTCCTCTTCCAGGCCTCCGAGCCCCAGGACTTCGGCTTCGGACTTCTCCCGGATGTAGTCCACCACCGCGTCCACCGTGATCCGTCCCACGATCTTGTGGTCTGCAGAGACCACCGGCGCGCTCACCAGGTCGTAGCGCTCGAAGGCGTTGGCCGCGTCCCGCGCCTTGTCCTCCGGATGGAAGGTGACGATGTCCTGCTCCATCACGTCCCGCACCACGGTCGCGGGATCGTGGAGCAGCAGCCGCTTGATGGGCAGCACCCCCTTCAGGGTACCGGTGCGGTCGACCACGAACAGCTTGTCGGTCTGGTCCGGGAACTCGTCCAGCCGGCGTAGGTAGCGCAGCACCACCTCCAGGGTCACATCCTCCCGCACCGTGATGATGTCGAAGTCCATCAAGGCGCCGACGCTGTCCTCGGGATAGGACAGGGCCGACTGCAGCCGCGCCCGCTCCTCGGCAGGCAGCGACAGCATCACTTCCTCGATCACCCGGGGCGGGAGGTCCGGGGCCAGGTCCGCCAGCTCGTCCGTATCCAGGGTCTGGGCGGCGGCCCGCAGTTCCGCCTCGTCCATGTTCTGGATGAGGCTCTCCCGAACCGCGTCCGAGACCTCCAGCAGGATTTCCCCGTCCCGCTCGGCCTTGACCAGATCCCACACCAGCAGGCGCTGCTCCAGGGGCAGCACCTCCAGGAGCCGGGCCACGTCGGCGGGGTGCATGGCGTCGAGCTTCTTCTGCAGCTCCGCCAGATGTTGCTTGTGCACCAGGCTCTCCACCAGCTCGTGACGCGGCATCTCCTGGCGATGGACCACGTTCTCCACCAGCTCGTGCTTGTGGAGCAGGTCGATCACCTCCTGGAGATCGCTCTGGGGCGCCTCCGCCGCGCGCCTGGTTTCCTCGACTTCGCTCATGGCCTGGAAGAGAATCCCGGAATTCTAGGCGATAAACGCGGGGCCGGTCGAACGGCTGACGCGAAAAGCCGGATCGGCACCAAAAAAAAAAGCGCGGGCTAGGGCACCTGGACCGCCGGCATGCGCGCCAGGATGATCTCGGTCTTGCGCTCGAGCCAGCGGGTACTGCGACGCCGGTCGTAGTAGCGGGGGTTGGGCACCATGGCGGCGAGCCGGGCCGCCTGCCATTCGTTCAAGGCCGCGGCGGAGGTGCCGAAGTAGTGGCGCGCGGCGGCTTCCGCGCCAAACACCCCGTTGCCCCATTCGATCACATTGAGATAGATCTCCAGGATGCGGCGCTTGCTCATCACCGCCTCCAGCATGACGGTGATGAGGGCCTCTTGCGCCTTGCGCCACGGCGTGCGCTCCGGCGACAGGAAGAGGTTCTTGGCGAGCTGCTGGCTGATGGTGGAAGCTCCCACCACGATGCGGCCTTCCCTCAAATTCTTCTCGTAGGCTTTTTGGATCGCCTCGAAGTCGAAACCATCGTGTTCCAGAAAACGGGCGTCCTCCGCCGCTACGATGGCCCGTTTGAGGTGGGGCGAGATCCGCCCGTAGGGGACCCAGCGGTGCTTGAGCTGGGCGTTGGGATGGTCCCGGCGCAGCTCCGCAAGCCGCCGCTCCATGAAGGCGGTGCTCTGCGGATTGAAGCTGTTCCAGTAGAGGATGTGGCCGAAGATCCAGAGCTGATAGCCGATGAAGGCCACCAGGGCAAGCAACGCCACGCGCAGGATGAAGCGGCCGAGACCCTTCACGACGAACGCCCCACTGCCTCAATTGCGCCGCAGAATACCGGAGGATGCCCTCGGCAGAAGCGGCAATGGAGAAGGCGCCGGCAATGGGCGGGCCAGCACGAGCTTCTGCACCGTTCAATCCACCGGCGGCAATTCCTGGGCGAGCCGATCGATCACCGGCCGGGTAGCGGGCCGCACGCCCCGCCAGAGCCAGAAGGACTCGGCCGCCTGCTCTACCAGCATCCCCAGCCCGTCGGCGATGCGGCCGGCTCCGCTCGTGCGGGCCCAGCGCAGGAAGGAGGTCATGCCTCGGCCGTAGACCAGATCGTAGGCAAGGGCGCCGGAAGCGAAGAGCCCGGCCGGCAGGGGGGGAAGTTCCCCCGCGAGGGAGACGGAGGTGGAATTGACCACCAGGTCGAAGCGCTCGCCCGAGAGCGCGGCGTAGCCGCAGGCCGCCACGTCCCGATACCCCGCGGCCCGGGCGATCCCCGCCAGCTCTTCCGCCCGGGACACGGTGCGGTTGGCGATCGTGAGGTGCGCAACGCCCCGGGCGAGGAGCGGAAAGAGCAACCCCCGGGCAGCGCCCCCCGCTCCCATGAGGAGCACGCGGCGCCCGCCCAGGGCAAAATTCAGGTTCTCTTCCACGTCCCGCACGAAGCCCGCCCCGTCCGTGTTGTCCCCCAGGATGCGTCCGTGCTCGAAGGTGAGGGTGTTGACCGCCCCCGCCTGCTGCGCCCGAGGGCTGCGGGCCTCGGACAGCTCGAACGCCTCCTGCTTGAACGGCACCGTCACGTTCATGCCCCGGCCGCCCGCATCGCGAAAGGCACGCACTGCTTGGGCGAAGCCGTCCAGGGGCGCCAGGATCGCCTCATAGGTCAGGTCCTGCCCCGTCTGGCGCGCGAACTCGGCGTGGATCCACGGCGAGCGGCTGTGGGCGACGGGATGACCGATGACGGCGTAGCGGTCGGGCATTTCAGAGGTCAGAAATCAAAACCAAAATCAAACCATCGCCGTAGGGTGCGTTGAGCGCAGCGAAACACACCGGCAAGCCATAGCACCGGTTCGCCCCGAACCAACGAGCCCCGGTCCTCCCGCAATGCGTTCACTCCGCGATCAACTGATCCGAGCGGGTGAAAATCCACGTGCGGGAGATCACCAGGATGTCCGTGTCCTTGCGGATGTTCTCGGGAAACGGCGCGAAGGGGGCGGCCAGCTTCACGATGCGCAGCGCCGCCTCGTCCAGCACCTTGTGCCCCGAAGAGCGGTTGATCTCCACCTTCTCCACCTCCCCGTCGGACTTGATGGACACCGTCACCACCAGGTTGCCGAAGATCTTGTTGCGCCGGGCTTCCTCCGGGTAATTGAGGTTGCCCACCCGCTCGATCTTCATGCGCCAGTCCTCCACGTAGCGGGCGAAGCGGTACTCGGTGGCGCGGGCGCCGATGAACTTGCGCCGGGGGCGCTTCTGGTAGCTCTCCCAGTCCTTTTCGATCTGGGCCTGGAGCCGCGCGAGCTGCATGCTGCGGGCGATCAGCTCGGAGGCATCGGGAAGCTCGGGTGGGGGCGTCTCTTCCGCCTTTTCGCTCTCCTTGGGCGGCGCGGCAGGGGGCACCGGCGGCGCCTGTTCCTTCACCTGGGCGAGGAGGCGCTGCGCCTTCTGTTCCAGCGCCTCGACCTTGCGCTTCGCCTGAGCGAGATCCATCGCGGGACTGTCTTTCTGCTTCGCCGGCAGGGGGCTCTTGGCGCGGCGCGGAGCGTCGGTGTTGCCACCGCCGTCCAGGTTCGCCTGGGCGTAGGCCTCCACCTTGGCCGGCGCCTCCCGGGTGCGGGCGTTCACCAGAATCACCTCGATGGGCGGCGCGGTGTTCACCACCTTGGAGGGATCGGGCAGCTTGAACCCCACGCCGAAGGCGACGAAGGCGTGCAGGGCCACCGAAAGACCCACGGCGACGGCCATCCGGGTGGACGGATCGAAAGCGTGGCCCCGGGGCCATCGGCTCGCCCCGAAGAGCTTGCGCGCTGCCATCACGCCAGCCAAACGTCCTCGCGGAAAAACCGTCTTCAAATGAAAGTTGGGCCGATTGTAGAGCCTCCGGCGCGGGGAGTCACTCAGCCCAGCCCGTGCGGACTCCCCGCGCTTGTTGGGAGAGAAGGGCAAGGGCGTAGGAGGAAGCAGGCTCCTAGGCCCGTAGCGCTTGCGCCTCCACGCCGGCGAAGCGGGCCTGCACCGTAAGCCCCCACAGGTCCACCTCCCCCACTTCGATGCGCACCCGCGTGCCCGGCTTGAGCTCCGGAAGCGAGGGCACCCGCACGTACAGGGGAATGCGGTCCACCTTCACTACGTTCTCCCGCTGCACCTCGGCGCCGGTCAGGCCCACGCCCTCCTGCAAGAGCCAGCGCAGGCACCAGTAGCGCTCCATGGTGCGCTGGAACTCCCCGTAGGCCTCGTAGGTGAGCTCGAAGTCCCGCAAGACGGCGAGCAGCGCCTCGTCCCCCGGCGCGTAGGCGGGCGCCTCGCCCGAAACGAGGGCGATCAGCTGGCGCTGGTTCACGAGGTCCACGTAGCGCCGCAGGGGCGAGGAAGCCCAGGCGTATTGCGCCACCCCCAACCCCTGGTGGGGCGAAGGCACCGTGGTCATGCGCACCCCCGCGGCGCCCTGGGCCCGGTAGATGGCGGCGAAGCCCGCTTCGGCGAGCTGCCGGCCCCAGGCCTGGTTCACCTGGATCATGAGCTCTGCCACCACCTTGTCCACGGGAGAGCCCCGGCGCCGTTCGGTGATGGTGACCCGATCTCCCACTACGTAGAAGTTGTAATCCACCCGAGCCTGCTCGTTTTCGCTCTCCTTGCCCCGGGCCGCCTGCAGCCGGTTGGCCAGGGTCCAGAGGAGGGCCAATTCCTCGGCGAAGGGATAGTCGCGCCGCCCTTCCGCCAAGGTGGCCTCGTTGAACTGGGTCTCCAGCCGGTCGTGGTGCAGGTTGGCGGCAATGCACACCTGCTCGAGCCGGGTCTCGACGGAGCGCAGCGCCAGCTCGGGCCCCAGGTCCAAATACATACTGAGGGCCGGCCGAGCTCCGTCCGCGCTCAAGCTGTGGCGCTCGATCAGGGCGTCGGGGAGCATAGTGATCTTGTCCCCGGGCATGTACACCGTGGAAAGCCGCCGGCGCGCTTCCTGGTCCGGGGCCGAGCCGGGAGGGATCGACAAGGCCGGCGCGGCGATGTGAATGCCCACCCGTACCCCGCCGCCAGGAAGCCAGGTCACCGAAAAGGCATCGTCGATCTCGGTGGTGGTCGCATCGTCGATGGAAAAGGCCTGCGCCTCGGCCAACGGCAGCTCCGGCAGCGGCGCAAGCTCGATGCCCGACTCGAACCCCGTCCCCCGGGGGAAGTGCTGGTACAGAAAGCGCTGCAGGTGGTAGTCGTGGCTGGAGGCGAGTGCGCCACAGCGCTCGAAGAGCCGCGCCGGAGTGAGCCTCAGCTCGCTGCAGGCCACCTCCAGCGCTTTGTATTCGATGGACTGCTTGTCCGGGTCGTACAGGAGCCGCGGCACCAGGGGCCGGAACGCCTCGGGCAGCTCGAAACGCTTGAGCGCCTCCACGTACCGGGCCTGCTGCTCCGCCTGCTGGCGCTTGCGCTCCAAGCTCGCCAGAGCCGCCTTCAGGTTCTCCGGCGGCGCCGCCTGGAAGCGCCCCTTGCCCCGGCGATAGAAGTACATGGGCGCGGCGCACAGCCGCAGGAGCACCGCGGCCGACTCCACTGCAGAGGGCGGATGGCCGAAATACTCCCGGGCCAGTTCTTCGAAGCCGAACTCTTCGCTCCCGCAGCACTGCCACAGAAAGTCCGGGTCCATGGCGTCTGCCAGCGCCTTGGCTCGCTCCATGAGCTCCAGGGGCGCGGGCTCGGCGAAGCGCAGCAGCACGTTGCCCGCCTTCACCTTGGTGCGCTTGCCGTGGGGCGATTCCACCTGCAGGGAAGTCGCATTGTCGGCGAGCACGGCACCCGTCTTGAGGACACCGCTCTCTTCGTATAGGACGTTCATCGGACGGATCGGGGCCGCCTCGGGCGGCGCTTCGGCAGGAGGCTCGCGCCGGCGGGCGGCGCGCAAGCCGGATCAGTGGGGGCGCATTATACCGGAGCCGGGGCGGAGCGGACACGATTGCGGTCTCGACATTTCAATCCCTTCCACCAACAC
>NZ_DAIRTR010000132.1:0-8017 GCF_036803785.1 Pelomicrobium sp.
CCCGGGGAGCGGCTCCCCCTGCTGGCCGAAATTCAGCTCGAGCGCATCCAGGAGGCCCTCGCCCGCAGCCGCCCCCAAGTGGTGGTGGTCGACTCCATTCAGACGCTCTACGCGGGCGCCCTCCAGTCCGCCCCTGGCTCCGTAGCCCAGGTGCGGGAGTGCGCCGCCCAGCTCACCCGGCTCGCCAAGGCCCATGCCACCGCCCTCGTGCTGGTGGGCCACGTAACCAAGGAAGGCGCGCTGGCCGGTCCAAGGGTGCTGGAGCACATGGTGGACACGGTGCTCTATTTCGAAGGGGACACCCACTCCAGCTTCCGGCTAATCCGGGCCTTCAAGAACCGCTTCGGGGCGGTGAACGAGCTGGGGGTGTTCGCCATGACCGAGCGGGGATTGCGCCCGGTGTCCAATCCATCGGCCCTGTTCCTCTCCCATCATGAGCGGGAGGTGGCCGGCTCTTGCGTCATGGTAACCCAGGAAGGCACCCGTCCCCTGCTGGTGGAAATCCAGGCCCTCGTCGACACCGCGCATGCCCCTAACCCCCGGCGCCTCACCGTGGGGCTGGAGCAGAACCGCCTGGCCATGCTCTTGGCGGTGCTGCACCGCCACGTGGGCATTGCCTGCTACGACCAGGACGTGTTCGTGAACGCCGTGGGGGGCGTCAAGATCGACGAGCCGGGGGCGGACCTGCCGGTGTGCCTAGCGATCGCTTCCTCCTTAAGCGGCCGTCCATTGCCCGCCAAGCTGGTGGCCTTCGGCGAGGTGGGGCTCGCCGGGGAAGTACGGCCGGTGCAGCGGGGGCAAGAACGGCTCAAGGAGGCAGCCAAGCTCGGCTTCCACCGGGCGGTGGTACCCAAGGCGAACGCGCCCAAGCATCCTCCTGCGGGAATCGAGCTGATGGCCGTGGAGCGCATCGAGCAGGCGGTGGCCCTGCTGCGCGAGAGCGCCCCCAGAGGCCCATGAGCGCGCTGGACGAGTCCAAGGCCGCCGAGGTGACCTTACCCGAGGCGGCTCAAGCGATCCACGGGCAGGCGGTGCGCTCCCTGTTCCAGCTGTTTGAGAGCATCTGCGAGGGGGCGGTGATCGTGGACCGCGACGCCCGCATCGTTTGGATCAGCGACAAGTACTTGGCCTTACTCGGGCTGGCCGGTGCCCATCAAGCCCTGGGCAAGCCGGTGGAAGCGGTGATCCCCGCCAGCCTCATGCGTCGGGTGGTGGAAACGGGAGAGCCGATCCTGCTGGACATCATGGAGTTCGGCCAGCAGTCCTTCGTGGTGACGCGTCTGCCCCTGCGGGGAGAAGACGGCCGGGTGACTGGGGCAGTCGGTTTCGTGCTCTACGACCGACCCCAGTATCTGAAGCCCCTGGTGTCCAAATTCACCCGCCTGCAGCGCGACTTGGCGCGGGCCCAGCGGAAGCTGGCCGAGCACCAACGCCCCAGGTACAGCTTTTCCAGTTTCGTCGGTTCAAGCGCCGCGTCCCTAGAGGTAAAGCGACAGGCACGCCGGGCTGCCCAGCTCGATACGCCGGTGCTGATCCAGGGGGAGATCGGCACCGGCAAGGAACTGCTGGCCCACGCCATCCATGCCGCCTCGACGCGCTCAGACGGCCCCTTCGTGAGCGTCAGCCTGGCGGGGGTGCCCGAACCGGTCTTGGAGCAGGAGCTGTTCGGGGCGGCCTCCGGCAACGAGGGCGCACCGCGCCGCCTTTGGGAGGGCAAGCTCCGGCGGGCCCAAGGGGGCAGCCTGTTCCTGGACGAGGTGGGGGACATTCCGCTCGCGCTTCAACCCAAGCTCCTGCGGCTGCTGCAGGAGCAGGCGTTCGAGCTTCCCGGCTCCCACGAGATGGTCCAGGTGGACGTGCGGGTGATTGCCTCGACGAGCCGGGATCTGCGGCGTCTGGTCCAGGAAGGGCGACTGCGCGCCGACCTCTACTACCGGTTAAACGTGTTGCGCATCGACGTGCCTCCCCTGCGGGAGCGTCTGGAGGACCTGGAAGCCCTGTGCGAAGTGCTGCTCGAGCGCATCGCCGAGCGCAGCGGGCTGCCTCAACGGGAGCTGGCCCGGGACGCCTTGGCGCTGCTACGGGCCTATTCCTGGCCAGGCAACGTGCGGGAGCTGGGCAACGTGTTGGAGCAGGTCACCCTGCTGACGGAAAGCCGGCGCTTGGGGGCCGACGACTTTGCCCACGCTCTGCCCGCCGCTCCCCTCGCTTATGGCCGAGGCGATGGGGGGGGGAATCCGGCCCGTCCCCGACGCCTGGCGGAGGCGGTGGCCGAGTCCCAGCGGGAGGCCATTCGGGAGGCCCTCATCGCGGCCAAGGGCAACAAGGTGATGGCGGCCCGTCTCCTCGGCATTTCCCGCGCCAGTCTGTACGAGAAAATGGCCACCCTGGGTCTGACTTCACGGCCCTCCGCGGGACATGTCAAGTTTTTCAGACATCGAAACGCCTGAGGGATCAATTTGCTCTCTTGATCCTGGGCTATTATGTCTGCGGAACCGGTCAAGCCGGGACCCAGCGAGTCCCAGGTAAAAAGTCCCTGCCGGGCGCGGGCGTTTCGGTTCGAGTCTTGGGTCTCAAAAGAACCCTGGGATTGCCCACCCGAGCGCCAACGTATCCCTTGAGGCGCGCTCGGTTACAAGGTCCTTGAGCGCATTGGAGGAGGAGGGATGACCCACGTGAATCCTTATAACGTGGCGCTGGACCGCAATGCGGCGAATTATGCGCCCCTTTCCCCATTAAGCTTCCTGGAGTGGGCGGCCTGCGTCTATCCCAAGCGGCCGTCGGTGATCTACGGCGAGCGCAGGCTCACCTGGGCCGAGACCTACGCCCGCTGCCGGCGCCTCGCCTCGGCGCTGCAGCGCCGGGGCGTGGGGGAGGGCGATACGGTGGCCGTCATGGCCCCCAACATCCCCGCCATGGTCGAGGCCCATTTTGGCCCTGCCATGATCGGCGCCGTGCTCAACACCCTCAATACCCGGCTGGATGCCGAGGCCATCGCCTTCATGCTCCAGCACGGTGAGGCCAAGGTGTTGATCACCGACCGGGAGTTCTCCCCTACCATTGCCAAGGCCCTGGCCAGGCTAGAGAAGCGTCCCCTGGTGATCGACATCGACGACCCGGAGTACCAGGGGCCCGGCGAGCGTCTTGGGGAAAAGGAGTACGAGGCGTTTCTGGAGGAGGGCGATCCCGAGTTCCGCTGGTCGCTGCCCTCGGACGAGTGGAACGCCATCGCCCTCAATTACACCTCGGGCACCACAGGAAATCCCAAGGGCGTGGTCTATCACCATCGAGGTGCCTATCTCAACGCCATCAGCAACATCTTAGTGTGGGGCATGCCCCATCACGCCGTGTACCTGTGGACGCTGCCCATGTTCCACTGCAACGGCTGGTGTTTCCCCTGGACCATGGCGGCCAACGTGGGCGTGAACGTGTGCCTGCGCAAGGTGGAGATCGAGCGCATGCTGGAGCTGATCCGCCGGCACCGGGTGACCCATTACTGCGGTGCACCCATCGTGCATGCCATGTTCATCAACGCTCCGGACGAACTGCGCCGGGGCATCGATCACACGGTCTACGGCATGATTGCCGGGGCCGCGCCGCCGGCGGCGGTGATCGAGGGCATGGAGCGCATTGGCTTTCACATCACCCACGTCTATGGGCTTACCGAGACCTACGGCCCAGCGGCAGTGTGCGCCAAGCACCCCGAGTGGGAAACCCTTTCCCTCGCTGAGCGCGCCCGCATGAACGGTCGCCAGGGCGTGCGCTATCCGACCCAGCAGGGCATGACGGTGATGGATCCTAAGACCCTGGAGGAAGTGCCCTGGGATGGGCAGACCATGGGGGAGATCATGTTCCGCGGCAACATCACCATGAAGGGCTATCTCAAGAATCCCAAGGCCACCGAGGAAGCCTTCGCCGGCGGCTGGTTCCACACCGGTGACCTGGCGGTGATGGAGCCGGACGGCTATGTGAAGATCAAGGACCGTTCTAAGGACATCATCATCTCCGGAGGCGAGAACATCTCTTCCATCGAGGTGGAGGACGTCCTCTACCGCCATCCAGCGGTGCTTGCCGCGGCGGTGGTGGCCAAGCCCGACGAGAAGTGGGGCGAAAGCCCGTGCGCTTTCGTGGAGCTCAAAGAGGGCGCGGCCGTCACCGAGGAAGCGCTGATCGAGTTCTGCCGCCAGAACCTTGCCCACTTCAAATGTCCGAAGACGGTGGTGTTCGGGCCCTTGCCCAAGACCTCGACAGGGAAGATCCAGAAGTTCGTGCTCCGGGAGCGGGCGAAGGCGCTGTGACCCGCGGGGAAGGCAAGCCATGGCAGTGAACGGACAGATCATTCTCGAGACGAGAGGGCTCACCAAGGAGTTCAAGGGATTCGTCGCCGTGGACAACGTGAGCCTCAAGGTGCGGCGCGGCACCATCCACGCCCTGATCGGGCCCAACGGGGCGGGCAAGACCACGGTCTTTAACCTGCTCACGAAATTTCTCGAGCCCACCCAGGGGATCATCCTGTACAACGGGGAGGACATCACCCGGGAGAAGCCGGCCCAGATCGCCCGCCGGGGGATCGTGCGCTCGTTTCAGATTTCGGCGGTGTTTCCCCATCTCACGGTGCTGGAGAACGTGCGCATTGCCCTGCAGCGCAAGCTCGGCACCGCTTTTCATTTCTGGCGCTCGGAGAAAAGCCTGGAGGTCCTGAACGACCGAGCGCTGGAGCTCCTTGCCGCCGTGGACTTGCAAGACCACGCCCATACCGTCACCGTGGAGCTGCCCTACGGACGCAAGCGAGCCCTGGAGCTTGCCACCACCCTGGCGCTGGAGCCGGAGCTGATGCTGCTGGACGAGCCGACCCAGGGCATGGGTCACGAGGACGTGGGAAGAGTGGCGGAGCTGATCAAACGGGTCTCTGCCAACCGCACCGTCCTCATGGTGGAGCACAACCTGAACGTGGTGGCCCAGCTCTCCGACACCATCACCGTGCTCAACCGGGGACAGGTGCTGGCCGAGGGCAGCTACGAGGAGGTCTCCAACGACCCGAAGGTCCTGGAGGCCTACGTGGGGACGGCTCAATGACGAGCGCGTTCAAGCCCAACGTGGAGATGCTGCGGGTCTCGGACCTGCATGCCTTCTATGGCGAATCCCACATCCTGCACGGGATCGATTTCGTGGTAGAGCGAGGCGAGCTGGTGACGCTCCTTGGCCGCAACGGCGCCGGCCGAACCACGACGCTCAAAGCGATCCTGGGTCTCGTGGACCGACGCACGGGCTCGGTCATGATCAATGGCCGAGAGGCGATCAACCTCCCGCCCCACCAGATCGCCCATCTGGGCGTCGGCTATTGTCCCGAGGAGCGGGGCATCTATGCCAGCCTCACCTGTGAAGAGAACTTGCTGCTGCCTCCGGTGGTATCGAGCGGCGGCATGAGCTTGGAGGAGATCTACGAAATGTTCCCCAACTTGAAGGAGCGCCGCCAAAGCATGGGCGGTCGGCTCTCCGGTGGGGAACGGCAGATGCTAGCGATGGCCCGGATTCTGCGCACGGGTGCTCGGCTCCTGCTCCTGGACGAGATCACCGAGGGGCTTGCGCCGGTGATCGTGCACACCCTGGGGCGGGTGCTGCGCCAGCTCAAGGACAGAGGTTTCACCATCGTGCTGGTGGAGCAGAACTTCCGCTTCGCCGCGCCGCTCGCCGATCGCCATTACGTCATCGAGCACGGGCGCATCCTGGATATGGTGAGAAAAGAGGAGCTAGAAGGCAAGATGGAATTGCTGCACGACTATCTAGGCGTCTGACAACCCCTGACTGGGAGAGGAGAAAGCGATGAAACAAAAACTGATGAGCGTGCTGGTCGCAGCGGGGCTGCTGGCGGTCAACCCGGCGCTATCGGCCCAGCAGAAGATCTCCGACGGCGTGGTGAAGATCGGTGTTCTCACCGACATGTCCGGAACCTATTCGGACCTGGCCGGGCCGGGGTCTCTGCTCGCGGTGGAGATGGCGGTCAAGGATTTCGTAGCGAAGGAAAAGCCCAACTTCAAGGTGGAAATCGTCTCGGCGGATCATCAGAACAAAGGAGACATCTCCGCTAACAAAGCCCGGGAGTGGTTCGATCGGGATCAGGTGGACGTGATCGTGGATCTGGTAACCACCTCCACGGCGCTGGCGGTCATGAAAGTGGCCAAAGAGAAGAACAAGATCACCCTGGTTTCGGGAGCCGCCTCCACCCCCATCACCAACGAGCAATGCACCGACACCAACGTGCACTGGACCTACGACACCTACGCCCTGGCCGTAGGGACTGGCCGCGCGGTGGTGGAGCAGGGAGGCAAGACCTGGTTCTTCCTGACCGCCGACTACGCTTTTGGCCACTCCCTGGAGCGGGACACAGCGGCGATCGTGGAAAAGATGGGGGGCAAGGTGCTCGGTAGCGTGCGCCATCCGTTCCCCGCCCAGGACTTCTCTTCTTTCCTGCTGAGGGCGCAAGCTTCTGGAGCCCAGGTAATCGGCCTGGCCAATGCCGGTAACGACACGATCAATGCCATCAAGCAGGCAGCCGAGTTCGGCATTACCCCCAAGCAAACGCTGGCGGGACTGCTGATGTTCATCTCCGACGTCCACACCCTGGGTCTGAAGGCGACCCAGGGCATGTACCTCACCACCGGGTTCTACTGGGACTACAATGACGAGACTCGTGCCTGGTCGAGGCGTTTCTTCGAAGCCCGCAAGCGCATGCCCACTATGGTGCAGGCGGGCGACTACTCGGCGGTGTACCACTATCTGAAGGCGGTCAAGGCTGCCGGTACCGACGACACCATGACCGTCATGGCCAAGATGAAGGCAACGCCGGTCAACGACTTTTTCGCCAAGAACGGTAAGATCCGGGACGACGGGCGCATGGTGCACGACATGTACCTGGCCCAGGTGAAGAAGCCCGAAGAGTCGAAGTATCCCTGGGACTACTATCACATCCGCAAGGTGATCCCGGGCGATCAGGCGTTCATGCCGCTTTCTGAGAGCAAGTGCCCGCTGGTCAAGAAATAGGCGAAGACGGCGGGGTGAAGCGCGACCAGGGGACCAGGAGCGGCTTCCTGCCCTGGTCTGCGCATTCCCGTTCGAGTGGAGCGAAGCGATGGAGATCTTCGGCGTCCCCTTGCAAGGCTTGATGGCCCAGCTCCTGATCGGGCTGATCAACGGCTCGTTCTACGCCATCCTGAGCCTGGGGCTCGCCATCATTTTCGGGATGCTCAACATCATCAACTTCGCTCACGGCGCCCAGTACATGATGGGGGCATTCTGCGCCTGGATCGGGCTTACCTACTTTGGCATCAACTATTGGTGGGCGCTGTTGCTCTCCCCTCTGGTGGTAGGGCTGAGCGGCATCCTCATCGAGCGGGCGCTCCTGCAGTGGCTGTATAAGCTGGACCACCTTTACGGGCTGCTGCTCACCTTCGGCCTCGCCCTCATCATCGAGGGCCTGTTCCGTTACCACTTTGGCATCTCGGGTGAGCGTTATCCCGTGCCGGAGCTGCTCGCTGGCGGCATCGACCTGGGCTTCATGTTCTTGCCTGTCTACCGGGCCTGGGTGGTGGTGGCTTCGCTGGTGGTGTGCCTGCTTACCTGGTACATGATCGAGCGCACCAAGCTGGGGGCGTATCTGCGCGCTGGCACGGAGAATCCCAAGCTGCTACAGGCTTTCGGCATCAACGTGCCCTTGATGATCACCCTGACCTACGGCTTCGGCGTGGCGCTGGCCGCGTTTGCCGGGGTGCTGGCGGCGCCGATCTTCAACGTCAATCCGGTGATGGGCTCCAACCTGATCATCGTGGTGTTTGCCGTGGTGGTAATCGGCGGCATGGGGTCCGTCCTGGGCTCCATCGTGACTGGCCTGGGGCTGGGGCTAATCGAGGGCCTGACGAAGGTGTACTATCCGGAAGCTTCTGCCGTGGTGGTATTCGTGATCATGGCCATCGTGCTGCTCATGCGGCCAGCCGGCCTGTTCGGCAAGGAGCGATAGCAT
>NZ_DAIRTR010000133.1:0-7927 GCF_036803785.1 Pelomicrobium sp.
CCCTGGGGGACTTCGAGCATACGGGCACCCGGGAGTTGACCGCCGAGGACTACGTGTACCAGATCAAGCGGTTGGCCCATCCACGGCTCCATTCCCCCATTCTCGGGCTCATGAGCAACTACATCGTGGGCATGAGGGAGTACGCCCAGTCGCTCAAGCAGGTCGCCGAGCAGTCCGAGGCGCGGGGCGCCTTCCTGGACCTGCGCCGTTATCCCCTTTCTGGCGTCGAGCTAGTGGATCGCTATACCTATCGCATCCGCATCCTGGGCAAATATCCCCAGTTCGTGTACTGGCTGGCGATGCCCTTTTTCGCCCCAGTGCCCTGGGAGGCGGATTTCTTCTACTCCCAGCCGGGGATGGCGGAGAAGAACATTACCTTAGACTGGTATCCCGTGGGCACGGGCCCGTACATGCTCACGGTGAACGATCCCAACCGGAAGATGGTGCTGGAGCGCAACCCTAATTACCAGGGTGAGCGCTACCCTTCCGAGGGGGAGCCGGGCGACCGGGAGGCGGGGCTGCTGGCGGATGCGGGCAAGCCTCTGCCCTTCATCGACAAGGTGGTCTTCAGCCTGGAAAAGGAAAGCATCCCCTACTGGAACAAGTTCCTGCAAGGCTATTACGACGCTTCGGGCATTGCCTCCGACATCTTCGACCAGGCGGTGCAGTTCACCAGTGGCGGCGAGATCACCCTGACCGAAGAGATGCGGCGCCGGGGCATCCAGCTCCAGACTTCGGTCGCCACCAGCGTGTTCTACATGGGCTTTAACATGCTGGACCCCGTGGTGGGCGGGCTGGACGAGCGCTCCCGCAAGCTGCGGCAGGCCATTTCCATAGCTTTCGACGTGGAGGAATTCATTTCCATCTTCCTCAATGGCCGCGGCATTCCCGCCCAGGGACCGATTCCTCCGGGGATTTTCGGCTACCGGGAGGGGCCGGAAGCGATCAACCCCTACGTCTACGACTGGGTGGACGGCCGGCCGCAGCGCAAATCCCTGGAGGAAGCAAAGCGGCTGCTCGCTGAGGCAGGCTATCCGAACGGCCGCGATGCCCGCACCGGGCAACCCCTCATCCTGCACTTCGACACCACCGCCCGAGGTCCTGGAGACAAGCCCCGGCTGGACTGGCTCGCCAAACAGTTTCAGAAGCTCGACATCCAGCTCGTGATCCGCGCCACCGACTACAACCGCTTCCAGGACAAGGTGCGAAACGGCGCCGTGCAGGTCTTTTTCTACGGCTGGAACGCCGATTACCCGGATCCGGAGAACTTTTTCTTCCTGTTAAACGGCGCCGAGGGCGCGGTCAAGACTGGCGGCAACGGTCCTAATTATGCGAACTACGACAACCCGGAATTCAATCGCCTGTTCGACCGCATGAAGAACATGGACAACGGGCCGGAGCGCCAGGCGCTGATCGACCGGATGCTGGAGATCGTGCGACGGGACGCGCCCTGGATGTGGTTCTTCTATCCCAAGGACTACACCTTGCACCACGGCTGGGTCTACAACCGCAAGCCAAACCAGATGGCCAATAACGGGCTCAAGTACCAGCGGATCGATCCCCAGTTGCGGGAGGTGAAGCGGCGGGAGTGGAACCGGCCAGTGCTCTGGCCCCTCGTCTTGATGGCGGGGTTGCTGGTGGCGAGCGTGCTGCCGGCGCTTGCGGTGTACCGGCGCCGCAACCGTAGCACAGCTCGGAGCACCGCGGCGCAGGCGGCCACCGGAGTAGGAGGGACGAGGGCGTGATCGCTTACATCCTCCGGCGGCTCCTGTACGCGATCCCCATCCTGATTGGGGTCAACGTGATCACCTTTACCCTGTTCTTCGTGGTCAACTCGCCGGACGACATGGCGCGCCTCCATCTCGGGGTGAAGCGGGTGACGCCCGAGGCGATTCAGAAGTGGAAGGAAGAGCGGGGCTACGACAGGCCGCTTCTCTACAACGCCCAAGCCCGGGGCGCGGCGAAGTTCACCGATACCATTTTTTTCCAGAAGTCGGTGAAGCTGTTCCGTTTCGAATTCGGCCGCTCCGATGCGGGGCGCGACATCGGCTACGACATCCGCACCCGCATGGGGCCCAGCCTGGCGATCGCGCTTCCGGTGTTCGCCGTCGGACTCATCACCTATGTGAGCTTCGCCCTGCTGATGGCGTTCTTTCGCGCCACCTACCTGGACTTCTGGGGAGTGGTACTGTGCGTGGTCATGATGTCCATTTCTACCCTGTTCTACATCATCGGCGGCCAATACCTGGTGGGCAAGGTATGGAAGCTGGTTCCCATTTCTGGATACGAGGGTGGCTTGTCGGCCATCAAGTTTCTGATCCTTCCTATCGCCATCGGCATCATCGCCGGCGTTGGCGCGAGCAGCCGCTGGTACCGCACCATCTTCCTGGAGGAGATGAGCAAAGAATACGTGCGCACCGCCCGAGCTAAGGGACTTTCCGAGACGACCGTGCTGTTCAAGCACGTACTCAAGAACGCCATGATCCCGATCCTGACAGGCGTAGTGGTGGTGATCCCGGCGCTTTTTCTCGGGAGTCTCATCTTCGAGTCTTTTTTCGGCATCCCGGGCCTCGGCAGCTATACCATCGACGCCATTAACTCCCAGGACTTCGCCATCGTGCGGGCCATGGTATTCCTGGGTTCGGTGCTCTACATCGTGGGTCTAATCCTCACCGACATTTCCTACACCCTGGTGGATCCGCGGGTGCGGTTCGAATAAGGAGACGGCGTTGACGGGATTCAAGCCCGAGATTCTCTATACCGACGCCTTGGTGTTCGCGCTCCTGTTTCTGGTGCTTGCCTTCGCCTGGTTCGCCCATCGCCACGAGCACCTGCGACAGCCCTGGCGCCGAGTGGCCGCAAGCCGCAGCGGCATGGCGGCCGCCACGGTGCTCGCCTTCTACGCCGCCGTGGGGCTGTTGGACACCCTACACTACCGGCCCCAGCTACCGGGAGAACCCGGCAAGCCGCCAGTCTACTCGGTGGAGGTGCTCTCGCTCCTCGACTGGATTACCGAGCCCTTGCGCACCCGCAAGGAAAAGACCTATTCGGCCCCGTTTGCCACCCACTTGTACGCCAAGGAAACCATCGAACTCCCCGACGGGCGGCAGGTGCGGGATTATCCTCGCCTGCGGTACGGCGGCGCCCATCTGGCCGATCCCGTCCGTGATCGGGCAGCCGACATCGCGGCGCGGGCGGGGAAAGGTTTGCTCGCTGCTGCCCTGCTGTGGCTGGCCGTGGCCGGGCTGATCACGGCTCGGGTGGCGCGCCGCCGGGGTGCCGGGCTCGGCGACAGCTGGCGCGCCCTATGGCGAGGAGAGACGGTAGTGCAATGGAACGCAGTGCTCGTCACCCTGGCCGTGATCCTGGCGCTGGCCGGACCCCTCGCCGCCTTGTGCACCCACTACCACGTGCTGGGCACCGATAAGGTGGGACAGGACGTGTTCTATCTTTCTTTAAAGAGCATCCGCACGGGACTGGTGATCGGCACTCTCACCACCCTGGTGATGTTGCCCTTCGCCCTGCTGCTCGGGATCATGGCGGGCTATTTCCGCGGCTGGGTGGACGACGTGATCCAGTACGTCTACACCACCCTGTCCTCCATTCCCGGGGTGCTACTGATCGCCGCGGCCGTGCTGATGGTGCATGTCTATATCGAAACCCGCCCGGAGCTATTCCCCACCATTACCCAGCGCCAGGACATGCGCCTTCTTTTCCTATGCCTCATCCTCGGCATCACGAGCTGGACCGGCCTGTGCCGCTTGCTCAGGGGAGAAGCGCTGAAGATGCGGGAGCTGGAATTCATCCAGGCGGCCCATGCCTTTGGCGTGCCCCATCTGCGCATCATCACCCGGCACATCGTGCCCAACGTGATGCACATCGTGCTGATTGCCATGGTGCTGGATTTCAGCGTGCTGGTGCTGGCGGAGGCCGTGCTGTCCTACATCGGCGTTGGAGTCGACCCCACCATGATCAGCTTCGGTACCATGATTAATGCCGCGCGGCTGGAGATGGCGCGGGAGCCCATGGTGTGGTGGTCGCTCGCCTCGGCCTTCGTCTTCATGTTCCTGCTGGTGTTGGCGGCGAACCTTTTCGCCGATGCGGTACGCGACGCGTTCGATCCCCGGCTGCGGGTGCGGGGGGGAGAGGGGGCCGCCCTAGCGGGAGGAGCGGCATGAGCGCTCCGCTGTTGCGAGTGGAAAACTTACGGACCTGGATCGACACCGACCGAGCCCCGGTGCGGGCGGTGGACGGAGTGGATTTCCACATCGCGCGGGGCGAGACCTTTGCCCTGCTGGGAGAGTCCGGCTGCGGCAAGTCTATGACCGCTTTGTCCATCATGCGGCTTCTGCCGGAGGCGGCCCGCATCGTCAGCGGTTCGGTATTCCTGGATGGGTTGGATCTGTTCGCCCTACCCGAAATGGAGATGCGCAGCGTGCGCGGCCGTCGCCTGGCCATGATCTTCCAGGAACCCGCCCTGAGCTTGAACCCGGTATTGAGCGTGGGCAGCCAGGTGGGTGAGGCGGTGAGGCGACACACGTCCCTCAGGGGAACGGCGGCCCGGCGCCGCGCCGTGGAGCTGCTCGCCCAGGTGGGGATGCCGGACCCGGAGCGCAGGCTGGAGGAGTATCCTTTTCAGCTTTCCGGCGGCATGAAGCAGCGGGTCATGATCGCCATGGCCCTGGCCGGGGAGCCGGATCTTCTCATCGCCGACGAGCCCACCACGGCGCTGGACGTGACCATCCAGGCCCAGGTGCTGGAGCTGCTCCAGCGGCTGCAAGCGCAAACTGGCATGGCTATCCTGCTGGTGACTCACGACCTGGGCGTCGTGGCGCAGATGGCCCACACGGTAGCCGTGATGTACGCCGGGCAGATCGTGGAGGTGGCGCGAGCGAGGGAGTTTTTCCGCCATCCCAGGCATCCATACTCGAGAAAGCTTTTCGCCTCGATTCCGAGCGAGCGCAGCCGTCGCCAACCCCTGGCGGTCATTCGTGGCACGGTGCCCGCCCTCGACCGGAAGTTCGTCGGCTGCCGCTTCGCCGACCGTTGCGACGAGGCCTGGGAGCGCTGCTGGCGCGAGGCACCCGCCTGGACCCAACTGGGAGACGGGGTGGGGGTAAGCTGCCATCAATATCCGGGATCAGGCATCGGGAGCCAGGGATCGGAGGGCGCTCCACGAGCGTCCCAGGGCGAGCTGCCCGCCAGAGCATGGGCGGCCTCTGCCGCGCACCCTGAACGTCAAGCCGCGGGCCCGCTTCTGCAGGTTTTCGATCTCAAAGTGCATTTTCCCATTCACAGGGGGGTGCTCAAGCGGGTCGTGGGCCATGTCAGGGCGGTGGACGGGGTGAGCCTCGAGCTGGAGCCGGGCAGGACCCTGGCGGTGGTGGGGGAATCGGGCTCCGGGAAGACCACCCTCGGCAAAGCGATCCTGCAGTTGATCCGTCCCAGCGCTGGCCGAGTGCTGTTCCAGGGCACCGACCTCACGGGGCTTTCTCGGCGCCGACTGCGGCCCTTGCGGCGCGCTCTCCAGATCGTTTTCCAGGACCCTTACAGCTCCCTCAACCCGCGCATGCGCGTTGCCGACATCCTGCTGGAAGGCATGCGGGCGTTGAAAGTGGGTGCAGCCGACGGGGAGCGGGCGCAGCGCGTATTGGCGCTGCTGGCCCAGGTGGGGCTGCCGGCGGAGGCACGGCTGCGCTATCCCCACGAGTTCTCCGGCGGCCAGCGCCAGCGCATCGCCATTGCCCGGGCCCTCGCGGTCGAGCCTCAGCTCATCGTGTGCGACGAGCCCACCAGCGCCCTGGATTTGTCGGTGCAGGCCCAGATCCTCAATCTGCTGGGAGAGCTCCAGGAGCGGCTGGGCCTCGCCTATCTCTTCATCACTCACAACATGGGGGTGGTGGCCCACCTGGCCCATCGGGTGGCGGTGGTTTACCTGGGTCGGATCGTGGAGCAGGGCAGCGTGGACGAGGTGCTCAAAGCGCCGCGGCATCCGTACACCCGGGCCCTGCTCTCCGCGGTGCCCGTCATCGACCCCGACTCGCGGCGGGAGATCATCCGGCTCCCGGGGGATCTGCCTTCTCCCGCCCATCCTCCCGCGGGTTGCCATTTCCATCCCCGCTGCCCCCAGGCCATGGATGTCTGCCGCCGGGTCTATCCCGGCGAGACACGCCTGTCGGCCACCCGCTCGGTGCATTGCCACTTGTATGGCGGTTGAGCGGATCCTCTGACTGAGGAGCCCTCAGAACTGATCCTTCCAGGCGCGCAACACGGCGAAGACCTCCACCGGGTCATGGAGGGGGCGGCCGTACCGGCGGGCCGCGGCCGCCTGGATCGCCGGCTCGGCGCAGCGAAGGAAAGGATTAGTGGCCCGCTCTAGGGCGATGGTGGAGGGCAGGGTGGGGGCATTGCGCTCCCGCAGCGCCTTTTCCCTCCGTTCCCGCTCGGCGAGGGCGGCATTGTCCGGTTCCGCGACCTTGGCAAAGCGGATATTGGAAAGGGTGTATTCGTGGGCGCAGTAAACCCGCGTGTCCCCGGGCAAGCCGGCCAGCTTCTCCAGGGAGCGGTACATCTGGGCCGGCGTGCCTTCGAAGAGGCGCCCGCAGCCGCAGGCGAACAGGGTGTCGCCGCAAAAGAGCCACCCGTGGCCATAGTAGGCGATGTGTCCCGCCGTGTGCCCGGGCACCTCCAGGACCTGAAAGCTCAAGCCCAGCTCGGGAAGGGTGACCGGATCGCCTTCGCCGAGGGGCCGGGTAACGGTAGAGATGGGCTCGCCGCGAGGACCATACACCGGCACTGGCACCTGCCCCAGTAGTGCCGGGAGGCCCCCCACGTGATCACCGTGGTGATGGGTGACCAGGACGGCCACCAACTTGAGCGTGCGGCGAGCGAGGAAATCCCACACTGGCGCCGCGTCGCCGGGATCGACTACCGCGGCGTGCTGTCCGTCGTGGAGGACCCAGATATAATTGTCCTTGAACGCGGGAACGGCAACGACTTCGACCATGGGAGTGCTGGGTGTAGGTGAAAAAATGCACGCCGGGCGCTGTCGGCAAACCCCGGCTCAGCGGCTGCCCGCTCATGGTGGTGAAGGATGAGAACCGTGTCAACCGATGAGCTGAGAGACTGGCTGCGATCGCCCCTGGGCAGCTACCTCCTGGAACGGGAGCAGGCCTATTACGATCAGGCCGTGGCAGATGTATTCGGCTTCAACGCGGTCCAGTTCGGCCTGACCGGCGTCGATTTTCTGCGCGCCTGCCGCATTCCCTTGCGTTTCACCTTGGGTCCCGCGCGAGAGGCGGACGTGCGAGCCGAGCTGTGCCAGATTCCCCTGGAGAGCAACAGTATCGATCTGATCGTCTTGCCCCATGTCCTGGAATTCAGCGCCAATCCTCATCAGATTCTGCGGGAGGTGGAGCGCTGCCTGCGGCCCGAGGGGTGCGTTCTGGTCTCTGGCTTCAATCCCCGCAGCCTCTGGGGCCTGCGCCGACTGCTCGCCCGGGAGCCGCGGATTTTTCCCTGGACCGGCGAATTCATTTCCCTGCCCCGGCTCAAGGACTGGCTGAAACTGCTGGGCTTCGAGGTCTCGGCGGGGCGCTTCGTCTGTTATGCGCCTCCCGTCACGACCGAGCAATGGCTCGCCCGCTTCGGTTTCCTGGAGAGGGTGGGCGACCGATGGTGGCCGATCTCGGGCGGCGTGTACTTGCTGGAGGCCATCAAGCGGGTGCCGGGCATGCGCATCATCCGGCCGGGGTGGGTGGCGCGACCTGCCGCTAAGCCGAGCCTCGCCTCCCTCACCCACAAGTTGGAGGGGGACGGCCGCCGCCTCACTGCTCGGGAGGCGCTGGAGTGGGAGGAGGCGGCTTGAGCGCGCCACCCGGCGTGGTGGAGATCTACACCGACGGGGCGTGCAAGGGCAATCCTGGGG
>NZ_DAIRTR010000134.1:0-7897 GCF_036803785.1 Pelomicrobium sp.
GCCTGCAGGGCGGCGAGGGCGGCGAGCTTGAACAGCAACAACTTCACGATGCCGCGCCGCAAAGCGGCGCGCCAGTCGATATTCGGGAAAGGCGCCGCCGGTGCAGGCCGGGCAAGCGGCAACCCCTTGCTTTCCCCAACTCGCTGGCGCCTGCCCCTCATGCTGCCTGCAGGACGAGTTGCTCCAGTTGTCGATGGTTGAGCAGCCCCGGCTGCTGCCAGCGCAACGTGCCGTTCTTGAACAGCGCGAAGTTGGGGATGCTGCGCACGCCGAAGCGGCTCGCCAGCACCGGGTGCTCCTCCGTATTCACCTTGAGCACGACGGCTTGGCCCGCCAGGTTGGCGGCGGCCTTGGCCACCTCCGGGGCCGCCATGCGGCAAGGGGCGCACCAGGGCGCCCAGAAGTCCACCAGCACCGGCACCTTGGCTTCCCGGGTGATTTCTGTAAAGAGCGTCTCGTCCGCCTCAATGGGCTCGGCCAGCGGCGGAAGTGCGCCCTTGCAGGCGCCGCAACGGCCCGTGTCCGCCAGATGGGACGCCGGTACCCGGTTCTTCGCACCGCAATGGGGGCAGATTCGGATCATGGCCGTGCCTCCCTGGCGTTGGAGGCAGGCCAGTCGATCAGGAAAGCGCCCCGTAGATCCCCCGCTCGGAAACCGGTCGCCCGGTCTTGCGGGTAGTGCTGTTTCAATGCTGCCTGGACCGGCGCCGAGAGCTCGCTACCGTGGCAGGCGAGGCAGGGTGGCTGGGCCAGGATGGCCTTCATGTAGCGGGCGCTGCCGTCAGGTCGCACTTCGAAGCGCTCCAGCGTTTCCGCCGCGGCGCCGTTCTCGAGCGCCCTCTGGAAACCCTCGAGGGCAGCCCGGGCGTCCTGATCAGGGGCGTTGGCCGGATTGCGGATGCGTAGCGCCGTGCGCCCCACCTGTGCGCCGCTTCGGGCGGATAGCCCCGCCGCGATGGCGGGAGCCTCTTCCTTGCATACGCCGATGGCATTGACCGGGCCGCCCTGCTCGAGGGCGCTCATGAGCTTTTGCTTGAGCGCTTGCTGGAACGAGTCGGCGAGCGCCCGAGAACGCTCCAGCCGGGGGTCTGGGGATCCGGCTGCCAGCGCCGGCGCGGTGGCCAGGGCGAGGAACGCCGCGGCCAGCAGGAAGGATGGGTTCATCATGGGGTCTCCTTTTCAGCTTTCTTTGAGCCGCGTGATGCCCAGCGCCTGGAGCACGTACTTCTCGTAGATTGGCTCGGTGGTGCCGGTCTTCATCTTGCGCAGGAAATACTTCTCGAAGGCTACCTTGGCGAGATGCACCCACTTGCCCTGCTTGGCCCAGGTGACGTTACGGGGCGGGATCTGGGGCAGCGCCACGAAGGCGACGCCGTCGTCCCCCAGGTCGGCGAGGCAAATGGCGTTCCAGGTGGCCTTGGCGGAAGGGGTACGCCCCTCCAGCTCGGCCTTGATGTTCTCTACGATGGCCGTGACCATGGACTCGATCATGTAGCCGGTCTTGGGCGCGCCGGTGGGCACCGGGGTCGCTTCCACTGGAGGAATCGCCACGCACACCCCGGCAGAAAAGACGTTGCGGTACTTCGGATTGCGCTGGTGCTCGTCCACCACTACGAAGCCGCGGGGGTTGGTGAGGCCCTCCACCGCCGCCACCGGGTCCACGCCTTTGAAGGCGGGGATGAACATGGTGTAGCGGGAAGGAAGCTCGTGCTCTTTGACTGCTTCACCCCGCTCGTTGTGCTCGGCCACTTTCACCCCGTCCACTGCGGCTTCGAGCACCTTGGCGTTGGTGATCCACTTGATGTGCCGCTGGCGCAGCTCCGATTCCAGCAAGCCCTTGGAATCGCCCACCCCGCCCAGGCCCATGTGGCCGATATAGGGCTCGCTGGTGACGAAGGTCATGGGCACCCGGTCGCGGATGCGGCGCTTGCGCAGATCGGCGTCCAAGATCATGGCGAACTCGTAGGCTGGGCCAAAGCAGCTCGCGCCCTGGACCGCGCCGATGACCACCGGGCCGGGATTTTTCAAAAAGTCCTGGTAAGCGCCATGGGCGTGCTGGGCGTGGGGCGTGGTGCACACGCTCACGGTGTGCCTTTCGGGACCCAACCCGGCGATCTCGTCGAAGGCCAGCTTCGGCCCCGTGGCGATCACCAGGTAGTCGTAAGAGAGGGTCTCGCCGTTCGCCAGGGTCAGCCGGTTCGCCTGCGCCTCGAGCTTGGTCACCGCCTGGGCGACGAAGCGTATGCCCTTCTTCTCCACGTAGGGGCGGATGGGCACCAGGATCTGCTCCGGCTCGCGCCAGCCTACCGCGACCCAGGGATTGCTGGGGGTGAATTGGAAATGCTCGGAGGCGTTGACCAGAGTCACCTGGTGGGATTTTCCGAGGGCTTTCCTGAGGTCATAGGCGGCCGGCATCCCGCCGAGGCCGGCGCCCATCACAACGATGTGAGCCATGGCGCTCCTCCTCTCGATGCGTCTTGCCAGACGTGGCAAGGCTCATTATATTAGAAAAAGCTAATTTATAAAACTCGGAAATATAATAACCGTGGGCGTCGCCCGCGGCGAGGAAAGGATGGCGTGCCATGCTATTTAGGCAGTTTTTCGACACAAACTCCAGCACTTACACATATTTGATCGCGTCGGGCAAGGGGCGCGAGGCCTTGATCATCGACCCCGTGAAAGAGCAGGTTCCCCAGTATCTCGTCGCCATCGAGCAGCTCGAGTTGCGGCTGGTCCGAGCAATTGACACCCATACCCATGCCGACCATGTCACGGGCCTCGGCGATTTACGTGACGCAACTGGATGCGCCACGATGATGGGAGAATTCACCAAGGCCGAATGCGTTTCACAAAGCGTCCGCGAAGGGGAGCTGATCGACGTGGACGGAATCAAGCTGGGCGCCCTCTATACCCCGGGGCATACCGACGAATCATTCAGTTTCGTCCTCAATCCGCAGGCTCCGTACGCCGTCTTCACCGGAGACGTGCTGCTCATCCGGGGCACGGGGCGTACCGACTTCCAAAACGGCGATCCGGAGAAGTCCTGGGATTCCATTGTCAACAAACTGTTCCGGCTACCCGACGAGACCCTCGTCTATCCAGCCCACGACTACAAGGGGTGGACGGTCTCCACCATCGGCGAGGAGAAACGGTTCAACCCGCGCATCGCTGGCAAGACGCGGGCGCAATACGTGGAAATCATGCGCAATCTGCACTTGCCGGACCCGCGGCTCATGGATGTCGCCATCCCGGCCAATCTGGCTTGCGGCAAGACCCGGTAGCCGCCGGGTGGCGGCGCGGGGCCATGACCCACGCGCGTTGCACGCAAGAGCGCGCAAGGAACGGCGGGCTCAAGGGCTCGGATCGGCGGCCTCGGGCCTGGAGGCCACGCTCCGAGCCAGGCGCCAGACAAGCACGGCGCCCGCGGCGGCGGCGAGCGCCGCCAGCCCCATGCCTGCCTGCTGCTGCGTCGCCAGGCTGTAGACGTTGCACAGGCGCTCCTCGGTGAACGCCCAATAGAGCCCCAGCCAGAGCATCATCTGCAGGATATAGCCGAGAAAAAAAAGCCGCACCACAGGGGGAGCGCGCATGACTGCCTGGCGCAGCATGGCACCGCAAGCCAGCAGCGAGACGACCTTGATCGCGTCGAACCCCGGCTCGAGCACCGCCCGATCGATGGCCGAGGGCAGCATCCAATAGCTCGCAACGACGAGGCAGAACGAGAAGCTCGCAAGTCCCTGCATGTCGAAGCGCGCCCCGGCCTTGACCTCGGGATCGAGTCTCGCCATGAGCCAGGCTCCGGCCGCCAACAGCAGGGGCATTTGCACCAACATGTGGAGCGTCATGCTGCTCTCGATGCCGGCGCGCAAGCCGGGGACGGACAGGGCGGCGGCAAGCAGGCTCAGGCCACCCCAGGCATGGGTGTTAGCGCGGCAGCCCATGATCGACCAGCGCGGCTGCGCGAAGCGCATAAGCGAGACTGCGCTGAGGAGCGTCCATGTCTTCGATACGCAGCAGGCGCCCGTCAGCGGAAATCACATAGAGCGCGGCGTTGTGCTCGAATTCCCCGAGGGGCGCGGGAATGACGACCAGGCCGAAGTGCGCGAGCAAAGTGCGCTGCTCGTCGGGTCGCGCGAGCGTCGCAAAGCGCCACACCCGGGCTTCGGCCCCCATGCGCCGGGCGTAGGCGCGAAGCGCCTCGGGACGGTCGTGCGCCGGATCGAAGCTTATGCTGAGAAGCCCGACGCGTCGTTCGAGACCCTGCTCCAGAATTTGCCGCTGCAACTGCGCCATGACCGTGCCCTGAGCCAGGCACAAGGAAGTACAGCGGGCATAGAAAAAGTCCGCGATCCAGACCGGCGGACCCGCGGCGACGAGCTCCGGCAGCAGTTGCGTCTTGCCCTTTTCGTCGATGACGGTGAGCGCTGGCACTGGTGGCGTGTCCCTTTCTACCTGGAGGCGGCGCAGGGATTCGCTCGTAAAGGCTCGGCCGCCTTCCGTCTGCCAGGCAATCAACGTGAGCCCGGCCGCCAGGATCGTCGCCACGGCAAGCAGTGTGAGTCGCCACGAACCCGCGTGGGGTGTCCCATTCATTGCAACGCCTTGAGGGCTTCGCCTCCTTCGTACGGTTGGGTACGATCCCGAGTACTGGCGCGCACCTGCGCCACCTGTTCGGCCGTGACTGCGCTTGCGGCATTGCCCCAGGCGCCGCGAATGTAGGTGGCCACGGCAGCGATCTCGGCATCCGATAGGGCCGCAAATGCGGGCATGGCGCCCTGGTACTTCGCGCCGCGAACTTCAATCTCACCGCTGATGCCGTGCAGCAGGGCGGCGATCAGCACCCGCTCCGGGCCCACTACCCACTCGGAGCCGGCGAGGGGGGGGAACACGCCCGTTACTCCTTGACCGTTCGCCTGATGGCAAGCCGAGCAGCGGGCCATGAACAGCGCCTGGCCGTCGGGGGCGGGTGCTGCGCCCTGGCTCGCCGCTTTCGGTGGTGCGAGGGCACTCACGCTGCGCCCATCGCCCACGCCCGATCCCTCGCCGAAAGGGGTGGTCACGATGTAGAAAGCGCCCCACATCGCCATGGCCCCCAGCAGCATGGTGACGATCCAGGGCAGGGGTTTCGTCTGCTCGCTGGGGTCGGCTTGCTCGCGGCGGAGGGCCGCGGGGTGCTTTTCGGGTTCGGTCATGGCTTGGCTGCCTCTCCGGACAGGGGCCACGCAGGATAGGTGCGATCAAGCGCCAGCAAGTAGGCGACCAGATCGAGCGCTTCCGGTTTGGCCACCAGGGTCACTCCGGGTTCACTGAAGTCGGGCGGAAGATTCACCACCACCTCCCCTGCCTTGGCCGGGCCTTTGCGCGCTTCGAACAAAAACGGGTAGGCCGGCATGATGGAACCTGGCACGTAGGCCCTCGGCTGGTAGAGGTGGCCGAGATGCCACTCGCGGCTCGGTTGTCGTGCACCGATGTTCAGCAGGTCAGGGCCGGTACGCATGGTGCCGAGCAAGTGCGGGCGATCGTAGACGTAGTCGCCGGCGACGGAAGGCCTGCCCCAACCGCGCTGCTGGTCCGCGGGGGATTGGCGTGGGTCGCGGGGCTGTTGCGAGTGGCAGTAGACGCAGCCGTTGGCGACGTAGACCTGACGGCCGCGCCACTCGGCTTCGCTGTAGGGTTTGAGCCCGGCGGGCGGTCTGATCTCGTGCAGCAGCAGATAGGGGAGGACCACCAGGACCGAGGTGGCAAGCGCAAGGATCACCATCGCGCCGACGATCAGGCGGGTTTCGTCCATTTCCCAGCGGCCGGCAAGTTTCATAGTACACCTCCTGCGGCTGCTTTAGCGCGAAGCCGCGCAGGCCCGAGCAGCGCGGCGCCGAGGCGGCGCGGCCCGAAGCGCCATCCCATGAGGAAAAAGTGCAAGGCAAACACCAGGTGCCCCAGCGTCATCAGCGCCCCGCCCAGGGAGCGCGCTTCCAGGTAAGGGATGGTGAGGGCGACCGATTCCATGAACGGGCGCTTGGCATCGAGCAGCGCAAGGCCCTGCAGCCACCCGCCGACGGTGAGGGCAACGAAGTAGACGGCAAAGCCTGCGACCACGAGCCAGAAATGCAGCGAGATGAGCCGCGGATAGGGCCACTCCCAGTCCATGATGCGGGGCATCATGAAGTAGATGGCACCGAACATCACCATGGAGAAGAAGCCATACAGGCCCAGATGGGCATGAGCCACCGTGAAATGGGTGAAATGGGTGACCGTGTTGACCGCGCGCAGCGATTCCAGCGAGCCCTGCAAAGAGGCGAGCGTGTACATCATCGCGCCGAGCACCACGAAGCGCAGAGTGGGCGAGTAGAGCAAAGCGCGGAAGTTGCCGACCACCGTCATGTGCTGGTTGATGGCCACCGCGATCACCGGGATCACCATCATCACGCTTTGCACGATGGAGATGGTGACCAGCCATGCCGGCACGGGACCGCCGATCAGATGGTGTCCCCCGACTTGGCTGTAGAAAAAGGCGAGCGCCCAGAAGCCGAGCAGGGACAGGTTATAGGAGTAGATCGGTTTGCCGAGAACCTTGGGGATGAAGTAGTAGGCGGCAGCCAGCCCGATGGGCGTGAACCACAGTCCCAGCACGTTGTGCCCGTACCACCAGTTCATGGCCGCTTGCTGCACGCCAAAATGCAGCCCGGGGAGGTTGGCTACCAAGTAAAGAATGGGAAACCACAGCAACCCAGCCGCGATGTACCACACCGAGACGTAGAGATGATGCACGCGACGTCTGAGCAGCGTGAGCAGCAAGGGCACACCAAGCAAGGCGCCTCCCAGGATCAGGAGCACGGCTGCGGGCCACGGGAATTCCAGCCATTCCATGCCGTTGCTGTGCCCGGTGGCGATTGCCACCACGCCGATCAGCACGCCCAGGTTCCAGATGGCACCGCCGGCAAGGGCCCAGCGGGCGCCCGCCAGTTCCGTCTTCAGCAAGCGGGGCAGCAACCACAGCGAGACGCCGATGGCGGCAAACGACGCCCAGCCGTAGGCGACAGCGTTCAGGTGGATAGGCCGGATGCGCCCGAAAGTGAGCCACGCTTGGTCGACGAGCCAGTCTGGCGCGTGCAGCTTGATCGATGCGATCAACCCCGCGATCGAGCCCACGATGAGCCATAGGACCGCGAAGGTGAGGGCGACGCCGGCCACCAGGGCACTAGAGCGGTCGGCACGCAGCCGCTCTTCCAGCTCGACGGGGTCCACGGGCGGACCGGCAGCGCTCCCTGCCAAGACCACCGCTTGCAGCGCTTGGAGGCCTGTTCCGGTTGCGGCCGGCTCCTCTACTCTCCCCGGTTCATGCTTGGCGAAGATGATTTTGGCGGCCTCCAAGCCGGAGCCGAACAAGTCCTTGGACATGGACCAGATGAAAACGAAAAGAGCGAACAGGGAGAGCAAAAAGGTGGAAAGCAGCAAGCCCGCAGTCAATTCCATGCTATCGTTTCCCGTTTTTCGATGAAGGCCATGTGAATCCGGTCCGGTCCAGGATGGGCCGCGCAAGGCCTAAGGCGGCGGCATCTGCCACCAGGGACGGGGGCGAGCGCGGTTCTACGACGGCAGATCATCGGCATCCCATCCCTCAGCCTACGCCGGACGCAAGAGAAAGCACTGACGGGGTGGGTCATCGACATGCGCGCTGCGCCTGGAGTGGTCAAGGTATGTCTATGTCCCTTGCGACCCGGGACGAAAGACATTATATTAGTAAAATCTAAATTAGCAAGAGGTGAAATAAGGTGGACCAGGTTCTGGAGCGCTCTCAGGCCTATCTTCCGCAAGCCAACGAGATGGTACGCCATGCCGACGACGCGGCGGCCTTGTTGAAGAGCCTGGCCAACCCGCACCGTCTGCTGATCCTGTG
>NZ_DAIRTR010000135.1:0-7790 GCF_036803785.1 Pelomicrobium sp.
ATCTGGGGCAGGGCACCCACGTGGCTCGCATCGAGCGGCTGTACAACCAGTTCCTGGCTCAGCAGGTCCTGTCCGCGGAAAGCGCGGCGGCAGAGGGCGCGACCCATTACGAGCGCATTCAGCAGGTGGACAACCTGCTGGCGGACACGGCAGCCGGCCTCGCGCCAGCCTTGTCTGATTATTTCGGGGCCCTGCACGACCTCGCCACCCATCCTGCCTCCACAGTGGCGCGTCAGACGGTGTTGTCTTCGGGGCAGGCGCTGGTTGCCCGCTTCCGCATGCTGGATTCCCGGCTGGAGGAAATGCACGCCGCGTCCAACCGGCAAGTGGAGGCGAGCGTGGCCGCCATCAACGGGTATGCACGCCAGATCGCAGCGCTCAACGAGCGTATCGCCCTCGCCGATAGCAGCGACGGGGCGGCGCCACCCAACGACCTCCTGGACCAGCGGGATGCCCTGGTCGCCCAGCTCAACCGGGAGATTCGGGTAACGGTGGTGCGCCAAGACGGCGCCTACAACGTGTTCATCGGCAACGGTCAGCCCCTGGTGATGGGCACCGTGCCGGGCCGGCTCTCGGCTGTGCCCGATCCCCAGGACCCGACCCGCATCGCCGTGGCCGTGGAAAGCAGCGTCGGCACCGTGGTACTGAAGGAGGAGCTTCTCACTGGCGGGCGCCTGGGGGGCGAGCTGGCGTTTCGCCGGGAGACGCTGGAGCCTGCCCGCAACGAGCTGGGGCGCATCGCCCTCGTGCTCGCCGCCACCATGAACGACCAGCACCGGCTGGGACAGGACCTGCAGGGAAACCTGGGCGGCGATCTGTTTGCCATGGCAAGCCCCCGGGTCACGGCCCATGGGGCGAACGGTGGAAGCGCGGTGTTCACGGCCGTCATCGCCGACGCCTCCGCCCTCACGGCGAGCGATTACCGCCTGAGCTACGACGGTGCGGGCTATACCCTCACGCGCCTGAGCGACGGCAATGTGACCACTTTTACCGCCTTCCCCCAGACCGTGGACGGGTTTATCCTGACGCTGGCTTCGGGCGTCGCCGCTGCGGGCGACAGCTTCCTGATCCAGCCCACGGTAGACGGGGCTCGCGGCCTGGCCCTCGCCTTGGCCGACCCGGCCAGAGTCGCCGCGGCCGCTCCCATCGCCACCGCCGCCGCAAGCGGCAACACTGGCAGCGGGGTCATCAGCGCCGGGGAGGTGGTGGGACCGCCGCCTGCCGATCCCAACCTGCAGGCCCAGGTGACCATCGAGTTCAACGACCCTCCCACCTCGTTCAATGTGACGGGCCTGGGGACCGGCGATCCGGTGGGCGTCCCTTATACGCCCGGCGGCTCGATCGCCTACAACGGCTGGGTGATCACCATCACCGGCGCGCCCGCGGCGGGGGACCGCTTCACCGTCGGTCCCAACACGGGCGGGGTCTCCGACGGGCGCAACGCAGTGAAGCTGGCGGCACTCGCGCAAGCGGGTACCGTGGCGGGCGGTACGGCGAGCTATCAGGGGGCGTACGCAGCCCTGGTGGGGCGCATCGGCAACGCTACCCGCGAACTGGAGGTGACCAGTACCGCCCAGTCGAACCTCGCACGCCAGGCGGGGGAGGCCTTCGCGGCGGTGGCTGGCGTGAACCTGGACGAAGAGGCGGCAGCGCTCCTGCGCTATCAGCAGGCATACCTGGCCGCCGGGAAGGTGATGCAGATCGCGAGCCGCCTGTTCGATACGCTCCTCGAGCTGGGGCGCTGATTCTCGGGAGGAAGGGATGCGCATTACCACGGGCATGGTCTACGAACGAGGGGTGGCGGCACTCTTGCGCCAGCAGCAGGCGCTGCTGGAAGTGCAGCAGCAGCTTTCCACCGGCCGGCGGGTGGTGACGCCCTCCGACGATCCGATCGCCGCGGCGCGGGCGGTGGAACTGGGCCAGGCCCAAGCCTTGAACGACCAGTACGCCGTCAATCGGGGCTACGCCCGCGACGCGCTTTCCCTTGCCGAGTCTACGCTGGCGCGGGTGGGCGAGCTCATCATCGAGGCTCGCACGGCCCTGGTCCAGGCCGGCAACGGGGCGCTGAGCGACGCCGACCGGCGGACCATCGCGGTGGAGCTGGAGGGCCGGTTGCAGGCGTTGCTTGCCTACGCCAACGCTACCAACGGGGCCGGCGAATACCTGTTCTCCGGCTATCGCGGCACGGTGCAGCCTTTCGTGGCGAGTGCTGCGGGAATCGTCTATCAGGGCGACCAGGGGCGGCGTGAAGTCCAGGTGGAGACCTCACGGCTCATGCCCGTCACCGACTCGGGCGAGGCCATCTTCCAGCGCATTCCCAACGGCAACGGTGTGTTCGTCTCCGCTGCCGACAGCGGCAACACAGGCAGCGGCGTGGTGGACCCCGGCCGCCTCGTCGATCCATCAGCGTTCACCGGCCACCGCTACGCCATCGTTTTCACTGTCTCCGGCACGACGACTACCTACAGCGTCCTGGACCAGACCACCGGTACGACCCTGTCGGCGGGCAATTCCTATACGAGCGGGGCTGCCATCGAATTCGATGGCCTGCAGCTCACCATCACCGGGGCACCGGCGGATGGGGATCGCTTCACCGTGACGCCGAGCGGCACCCAGAGCTTGTTCACGACCCTGCAGGAAGCCATTTCCATCCTCCAGACCTCTACCGCGACGGCCGCCGGCGCTGCCCGCGTGGCCAACGGGCTCAACGCGGGTCTCGCCAATCTGGATCTGGCCCTCGATCACGTGTTGGCGGCCCGCGCCTCTTTCGGCGTGCGCCTGGCGGAGCTGGACGCGCTCCAAGCGGGGGGCGAAGGCCTGGCGGTGCAGTACCAAACGTCCCTGTCGCGGCTGATCGACGTGGATTATGCTCAGGCGATCAGCGACTTTCTACGCGGGCAGCAGTCGCTGGAAGCGGCCCGGGCCTCATTCAGCCGCATCGCGGGGCTGTCTTTGTTCGACTACCTCTAACCACCGGTCTTCTCAGCGGGACGGTGCCACGGCGAGGAGCATGCTGCCGACGGCCTCGGTGAGGGTCCGCTCCAGCGCTGGCGCGAGGGCCGGCAGTGCCAGGGCCAGGGCCACGAAGCCCGTGAGCAGCGTCACCGGAAAGCCCACTGCAAAGAGGTTGAGCTGGGGCGCTGCGCGGGACAGGACGGCGAGCACCACGTTCACCACCAACAGGGGGCCCACGACCGGGAGCGCGAGCAGCGTGCCGAGGGAGAACACGCCAGCGCCCATCTCCGCCAGATCCTTCCAGTGACCTGGCGCCAGAGCGGCCCCGACAGGCAGCACCTCGAAGCTTTGGGCAAGCGCGGCGAGCATCATCAAATGGCCGTTGATGGCGAGAAAGAGCAGAAATCCGGCAAGCTCCAGGAACTGGGCGGCAACCGGCGTCTGGCCGGCGCTCTGGGGGTCGTAGAAGATGGCGAAGCCGAGGCCCATCTGCAGCCCGATCAAGTCGCCTGCCAGGGACAGTGCCGCAAAGGCAAGGCGTGCGCTCAAGCCCATGGCCGCGCCTACAAGCACTTGCTCCGCCAGGATCGCGAGCCCCGCCGCGGAGCCCACCTGCACGTCAGGCATGGCGCCTGCCATGGGAGCGACGGCCAAGGCGAGCGCGACGCCCAGACCGATGCGCACCCGCGCCGGCACGCTGTGCGAGTGCAGGAGCGGTGCCGTCATGATCAGCCCCAACACTCGGGCCAGAGGCCAGAGGAAGGCCGCCAACCAGGCGTTCAACTGGGCGTCGGTGACCGAGATCATTTCCCTAGCCGATGATCACGGGGATCGACTCCAGCAGCCGGCGCGTATAGTCGGTGAGCAGGGTGAGCATCCATGGGCCGGCCAGGGCCAGAGCCCCCAAGATCGCCAGCAGCTTGGGAATGAAGGACAGGGTCATTTCGTTGATCTGGGTCGCCGCCTGGAAGATGCTAATCACGAGGCCGGTGACAAGGGCCGAAACGAGGAGTGGAGCCGACACCAGGGCAGTCAGTTCGATCGCTTGGCGGGCAAGGGTCATGACTGATTCTGGCGTCATGGGAACTCTCCGTGAATGTTCATACACCGAAACTTTGCACCAGCGAGCCGATCAAGAGGTGCCAGCCGTCCACCAACACGAACAGCATGAGCTTGAACGGCAGCGCCACGATCACCGGCGAGACCATCATCATGCCCATGGACATGAGCACGCTTGCCACCACCATGTCGATGATGAGAAACGGAATGAACACCAGGAAGCCGATCTGGAAAGCAGTCTTTAACTCGCTCGTGACGTAGGCGGGAATCAGCACTTTCATCGGCACCTCCTCCGGGCCGTTCATAACCTGCGTTCCGGAGATACGGGCAAAGAGAGCGAGATCCGGCTCCCGGGTCTGCTTCAGCATGAACTGCTTAAGGGGTTCGCTGGCGCGGGTCACGGCATCCTCGAAGCTCATGCGGCCCTCGGCATAAGGGACGTAGGCTTGCGCGTGGATCTTTTCCAGCACGGGCGACATGACGAAAAAAGTGAGGAACAACGCCAGACCGACCAGCACCTGGTTGGGCGGCGAAGTCTGGGTACCGAGGGCATGGCGCAGCAGGGACAGCACGATGATGATGCGGGTGAAGCCGGTGAGCATGAGCAGCGCGGCCGGCAGGAAGGAGAGGCTGGTGAGGAGCAGCAGGGTTTGCAGCGGCAGGCTGTAGGTCTGGCCTCCGCCGGGAGCGGGAGTGGCGGTGAGGGCGGGCAGTCCTGCCTGCTGGGCAGCGGCGGGCAGGGCGAGCAGGGCAAGGACGCCCGCTGCCGTGGCGAGCCAGGGGCGGCGTGCCCGCGGAGCCTCCACCCTTTCCTCAGCTGGCACGGCCACGCTCCATAAATTGCTTAAGCCAGGCGGCAAAGGAGCCGTTATCCGTTGCGGGGGCGGAGACGGGCGCGGCCTGGGCCGGCATCGCGTGCAGGGCATTGACCCGGCCCGGCGCGACCCCCAGCACCAGCCAGGCGCCGCCCACTTCTACCACCACCACCCGCTCGCGCGCCCCCACGCCCACGGCAGCCACGACCCGCAGCCCCGCCGAGCTGCTCCCCGGTGTGCGGGAAGCGCGGCGCAGCAGCCAGGCGGCCCCCAGCACGGTGAGCAGCACGAAGGCGAAGCCCAAGACGCCTTGGAGGAGCCCCGCCCCCGGCGCAGCCGGGCCCTGGGCCAGGGCGGTGGCCGGCAGCAGCGCCGCACCGGCACAGGACAATGCTTTGCGTGCCACGGCAATCATCGGTTCAGGCGCCGGATGCGTTCACTCGGGGTGACGATGTCAGTCAGCCGGATGCCGAACTTATCGTTCACCACCACCACTTCGCCCTGGGCGATCAGACAGCCGTTCACCAGCACGTCCATGGGCTCGCCGGCCAACCCGTCCAACTCCACCACCGAGCCCTGGGCGAGCTGAAGGAGGTTCTTGATGGGCAGCTTGGTGCGGCCCAGCTCCACCGTGAGCTGGACGGGAATGTCCAGGATCAGATCCAGGTCATTGCGGGCGGAGGGCGGAGCACCCTCCGAGAAGCGCTCGAAGATCTGGGCGCTCGCGGCAACCGGCTGGGAGCCGGCAGCCGCCTGCTGCTCCGCCATGGCAGCCGCCCAGTCGTCGTCGCTCACGGCACCCTGGGCGTCTTTCAGGTTGGACATGATTTCCTCCATCACAGGGCGTCTGCGGGCGAGACCAGCCGCTCCACCCGCAGGGCGTATTGACCGTTGGAAATTCCGTAGCGGCATTCCATGACCGGGACGCCGTCCACGGTGGCGAGAATGCGGGGTGCGATCTCGATCGGGATCACATCGCCTTCCCGCATGGCCAGGATCTGCTCCAGCGTCATCGTGGTGTGGGCCAGATTGGCGACGATCTCCACCTCGGCCAGCTTCACCTGCTGGGACAACAGCTGCACCCAGCGCCGGTCCACGTCGAGTTGCTCGCCGTGGGTGGTGCTGTAGACCTTCTCCCGGATCGGCTCCAGCATGGAGTAGGGCAAGCAGATGTGGAGCTCTCCCCCGCTCGCCCCCACTTCGATGCGGAACGTGGTGGCGACCACCACCTCGTTGGGCGTGGCGATGTTGGCAAACTGGGTATGCATCTCTGAGCGCACGCACTCGAAGCTCAAGGGATGCACGGGCTGCCAGGCCTTTTCGTACTCGGCGAACACCAAGGAAAGAAGGCGCTGGATGATGCGTTGTTCGGTCGGGGTGAAGTCGCGGCCCTCGACCCGGGTGTGGAAGCGGCCATCCCCGCCGAACAGGTTATCGATCACCAGGAACACCAGATTCGGGTCGAGCACGAACAGCGCCATCCCCCGCAGCGGTTTCACCTGGACCACGTTGAGATTGGTAGGCACCGCCAGGTTGCGGGTGAACTCGCTGTACTTGACCACCCGCACCGGGCCGGCAGTGATCTCCGCCGTGCGGCGGATGAAGTTAAAGATCACCAGCCGCAACTGCCGCGCCAGGCGCTCGTGGATGATCTCCAGCGTCGGCATGCGGCCGCGGACGATGCGCTCCTGTTTGGCCAGGTTGTACGGGCGCACCGCCGAGGTGTCGGGCGGTGGCGCCTCGTCCTCGACCTCGCCGCTCACCCCTTTTAGCAGGGCATCTACCTCTTCCTGGGACAGGAAATCCTTGGCCATGGCCTCACTGGATGACGAAAGAGGTAAAGAGCACCGCGTCCACCGCCTGAGGTCGCTCGCCGTCGAAGGGAGTGGTTACCGCTGCGGCGATTTCCGCGGCCAGCTTTTCCTTGCCTTCGGCGCTGAGCAGGGCTTCGCCTCGTTGGCTGGAGAGCACTCGCAGGATACGGTCCCGCACCACCGGCATATGGGCCTTGATGGCGGTTTCCGTGTCAGGCTCGGTGGTTCTGAGCACCACGGTGGTCTGCAGATATTGGGCGTCGCCGCCAGGCTGGAGATTCACCGTGAAGGGTTCGAGCGCGATGAAAACGGGCGGCTTGGGCTTGGGCGCTTGAGCGGCGGAGGCTTCCCGCTGGAAGGTGACATACCAGGCGCCGGCGCCGACCGCGCTAGCGAGTCCTAATGCCCCGAGGATGACCAGCCACAGCTTTCTCCCCTTGGGCTTTGCGCTCTTGGGGGCCGCCTGCGCGGGAGCGCTGGTGGGAGTGGGTCGAGCCATTGCTTTCTTTGCACCTTTCGCTGGATGGATTATGGGCAGTGGGAAGGTTGCGCGATTGCCGGAAAAGCGTGCCTTTTGGGCAGCATCTCCGAAGCGGAAGGACGCCGCCCCGTGCTTCAACGGACTTTGCGCGGAAAGCTTTAGAGAAAACCGTTGAACGGCGGCGAGGGGGCCTCGCGCAGAGCGTGTTGCGATCAGGCGAAGAGGTCCACCAGACCGTGCCTGCGCCGGGAGGAAATCTCAGCAAGCGTCGAGGTTTCTGTGCTGCGGCCGCCATCGGCCGAGAGGGGAGAGGGGGGGCGGTCGCCGGCGAATCCGCGCCGCCCTTCAAAGCCTTCGGCGCTCACCGTGGCCCCGCCCAGGGCGATGCCCGCCTCCGCCAACATGTCCCTCAGGCGGGGCAGGGCTGCCTCGATGGCTTCCCGGGTCTGGGGGTGAAGGGCCGAAAACACCGCGGTCGCTTCGCTCTCCCGCACGTGAATGACCACCCGCACCGGGCCCAGCTCAGGCGGGTCGAGGCGCAGCTCCGCCTGTTGGAGCTCCTGGGTCGCGATCCATACCACCTGCCGGGAGAATTCCTCTCCGAAGCGGGGGGAGCTCACTGGCGCCGTGACCGGCAGGGGAGCGAGCCGGGGCTCGGTCCCGAGA
>NZ_DAIRTR010000136.1:0-7774 GCF_036803785.1 Pelomicrobium sp.
CCCCACGCCCACCACCCGCTCCACCCGTCCCGCCGCCTTCAGCGCCAGGGCGAAGGAGCCGCCGATCAGGCCAACGCCCGCCACCACGAGCTTCTTGAGCCGCACTTCCCTCACTCGGCCAGCACCTCTCGCAAGGCGGTGAGGAAGCGGGCGTTCTCCGATTCCAGGCCCACGCTCACCCGCAGGTGCTCGGGCAGGCCGTAGCTCGTCACGGGCCGCACGATGACCCCCTTACGCAGTAGCTTTTGGTACACGCCGTCTGCGTTCCCTACCCTAAAGCAGACGAAATTGCCATAAGACGGGATGAAGGCAAGGTCGAGCTCCATCAAACCGGCGGTGATCTGGATCATTCCTGCCCGGTTGAGGGCCACGCTCTTCGCCACGAATTCCGTGTCCTCCAGCGCTGCCACGGCGGCGACCTGGCCCAGGGTGTTCACGTTGAAGGGCTGGCGCAGCCGGTTCATGAGATCGGCAACGCGCGGCGATGCCAAGGCATAGCCCACCCGCAAAGCCGCCAGCCCATAGACCTTCGAGAACGTGCGGGTCACCACCAAATTGGGGAATTCGCCGATCCAGGTCTCGCTATGGCTTTTCATGTCCTGGGGCAAGTACTCGTAATAGGCCTCGTCCAGCACCACCACCACCGTGGGCGGGACGCGGCGCAGAAAAGCCAGGAGCTGGGGCGGGCTGACCAGGGTCCCCGTGGGGTTGTTGGGGTTGGCAATGAACACGAGGCGAGTATGTTCCTCGATCGCATCCAGCATGGCTTCCAGGTCGTGCCCGTAGTCCCGCGCCGGCACTTCGATTCCCTGGGCACCGATCGCCTGTACCGCCAAAGGGTAGACAGCAAAGGCGTGTTGGGAATAGACGGCGCAGAGGCCTGGAGCCAAAAACACCCGTGCCACCAGCTCCAGCACGTCGTTGGAGCCGTTGCCCAGCACTACCTGGTCCATGGTGACCCCGAGCTTGCGGCTAAGGGTCCTCTTGAGCTCGAAGCCGTTGCCGTCGGGATAGCGCGCCAACTCCGGCAGTGCTTCCCGTACCGCCGCCAGGGCCCGGGGGCTGGGCCCCAGCGGGTTTTCATTGGAGGCGAGCTTGATCACTTCCCTCAAGCCCAGCTCCCGCTCCAGCTCGGAGATGGGCTTGCCCGGCTGGTACGGCGCGATGGCGCGCACGTATCCGGGAGACAGCTCGCACACGTCCACTGTCACTCCTTGGCGCACGGGTAGGATCCAAGGATTTTGAACAGTGACGCCTTCTCCCGCACTTCGGTGAGGGCGGCTGCTACCGGAGAGTCCTCCCGGTGACCTTTGATGTCCACGTAGAACACGTACTCCCACAGCCCGGTGCGCGAAGGCCGTGACTCGAGCCGGGTGAGGTCGATCTGGCGGCGGGCGAAGGGCTCCAGCAGATCGCGCATGGCTCCGGGGCGGTTGGTGGTGGAGATGACGAGGGAAGTCTTATCGGTACCCGAAGGGCCCGCGTCCTCCGGGCCTATCACCAGGAAGCGGGTGGTATTGCGCGGGTCGTCCTCGATGTTTTCCGCAAACACCTTAAGGCCGAAGCGGCCGGCGGCACGCCGGCTCGCAATGGCCGCCGCCCCCGATTCCTGGGCCGCCAGGCGAGCCGCCTCCCCGTTGCTCGGTGCCGCCACCCGCTCGGCTTGGGGCAGATTGGCCGCCAGCCATTGCTGGCACTGGGCGAAAGACTGGGGATGGGAGTAGACCCGTTTCACCTGGGTCAAGCTTTCCCCGTTGAACAACAGCGCCTGGTGGACCTGCAGCATGATTTCCCCGCACACTTTGAGGGGCGTCTGCAGCAATAGATCCAGGGTGCGTCCCACGGCGCCCTCGGTGGAATTCTCCACCGGCACCACTCCGTAGTGGGCGCGCCGGGACTCCACCGCCCGGAACACTTCGTCGATGGAGGCGCAAGGAGCGCCCGCCGCCGCGTTACCGAAGCGCTTGATCGCCGACTCTTCGGAGAAGGTACCCTCCGGCCCCAGGTAAGCCACGGTGATCGGCTCTTCCAGCGCCCGGCAGGCGGAAATGATCTCCACGAACAGCCGCTCCACCGCCTCTGCCGGCAACGGTCCGCCGTTCAAGCGCTTCAGCCGTTTGAGCACTTGGGCCTCCCGCTCCGGACGGTAGACGTTTCCGTTCTTGAGGCCGCCGATCTGCCGTGCCAGCTCGGCGCGCTGGTTGAGCAGCTTCAGCAGCTCGGCGTCCAGCGCGTCGATGCGGCTGCGTAATTCGTCAATCGGCTCGCTCATGGCCATCTCCGGCGGGGAGATAGCGCACCGCCAGTACGCCCGGGATCGCGGCGATCTCCTCGATCACCCGGGGCGGCGGCGGGCTGTCCAGATCCACCAGGGTATAGGCCGCCGCGCCTCGGGACTTGTTCAGCATGTTGTGGATGTTAAGCCCGGCACGGGCCATGGCAGTGGAGATCTGACCCACCATGTTGGGCACGTTCATGTTGGCTACCCCAATACGATAGGGGGACTCCCGCGCCATTACCACCGTAGGGAAATTGACCGAGTTCACAATGTTGCCGTTTTCTAGATAGTCCATCACTTGATCCACCACCATGATGGCACAGTTGTCCTCCGCTTCCTGAGTGGAGGCGCCCAGGTGTGGCAGGGCGATCACGGCAGGGTGGTGCACCAGGCTAGGATGGGGAAAGTCGGTCACGTAATATTTGATGCGGTGCTCGGAGAGCCCGGCCAGGACGGCCTCCACGTCCACCACACCGTCGCGGGCGAAGTTGAGTAGGATCGCCCCCGGCTTCATCTTGTGCACCAGCTTGTGATCGATCAGGTGGCGCGTCACGTCGAGCAAAGGCACGTGGACCGTCACAAAATCAGCGCTCCGCACCAGCTCCTCCAGGGTGTGGGCTTTGCGTACCTGGGAAGGCAGGCTCCAGGCCGCCTCCACGGTGATTTCCGGGTCATAGCCCACCACCTTCATTCCCAGCTTGATCCCTGCGTCGGCCACCAGGCTGCCAATCGCTCCCAGGCCAATGACGCCCAAGGTCCTGCCTGGCAGCTCGAAGCCGGCGAACTGCTTCTTGCCCTCCTCGATCAGGCGATGCAGGGTCGCTTCGTCTCCCACTAGCCCTTCGGTGAAACGGATCGCTGGCACGAGGTTGCGGGCGGCCAGCAGCATGCCCGCCACCACCAGCTCCTTTACCGCGTTGGCGTTGGCACCCGGGGTGTTGAACACCGGCACGCCCCGCTCGGTCATGCGCTCTACGGGGATATTGTTGGTCCCTGCCCCGGCACGCCCGATCGCTTTCACGCTCGCTGGTATCTCCATCTTGAGCATGTTGTAGGAGCGCACCAGGATAGCGTCTGGGTTCGGAACATGGGGCCCGATCGTATAGCGCGATCCGGGGAAGCGCTTGAGGCCCTGGGGCGAGATGTTGTTGAGAGTCAGGATGTGGAAGCGTTCGGCCATGCTTCGAGCTCAGCCGTGCTTGTGCGCAAACTCACGCATGAACTCCACCAGCCGCTGCACCCCCTCGATGGGCATCGCGTTGTAGATCGACGCCCGCATGCCGCCCACGGAGCGGTGGCCTTTGAGCTGAACCAAGCCGCGCTCCTTTGCCTGCCGCAGGAATTCCTCGTCGAGGGCCGGGTTTCTGAGGGTGAAGGGCACATTCATGCGGGAGCGGTCTGCTTTGGCCACTGGAGTAGCGTAGAAATCGCTCGCGTCCAGGAAATCGTAGAGCAAGCGAGCCTTTTCCGCGTTGATTCGCTCCATGGCCGCGAGCCCGCCCTTGTCCTTGATCCACTCGAACACGAGTCCGGCGATGTAGATGGCGAAAGTGGGCGGCGTGTTGAGCATGGACTCGTTATCCGCCTGCACCTTGTAATCGAAGATGCTGGGCGTAATGGGCAATGCCGAGCCGATCAAATCCTCGCGCACGATGACGATGGTTAGCCCCGCTGGACCGATATTCTTCTGCGCGCCGGCATAGATCAGGCCAAAGCGGGTTACGTCGATCGGCCGCGACAGGATGTGGGATGAAGCATCCGCGACCAGGGGCACGTCCCCTGTGTCGGGAATCCAGTGGTATTCCACGCCGCCTATGGTCTCGTTGGAGGTGATGTGCACGTAGGCCGCATCGGGGGAGAGGCTCCAGCGGTCCTGGGGCGGCACGTAGCTGAAGTTGCGGTCTTCGGCGCTGGCGGCCACATGCACTTCGCAATACTTCCTCGCCTCGGCCATCGCCCGCTTGGCCCAGTGGCCAGTGTTCACGTAATCAGCCTTGCGCTTTCCCCGCAGGAGATTCATCGGCACCGCGGCGAACTGGGCCGTCGCCCCCCCTTGCAGGAATAGCACCTTGTAGTGGGCAGGGATGGCCATCAGCTCCCGCAGATCGGCTTCGGCCTTGCGGGCGATGGAGACAAACTCCTTGCCGCGATGGCTCATCTCCATCACCGACATGCCACTCGCGCACCAGTCGAGCAGCTCGTCCCGAGCCCGGACGAGCACTTCCTCCGGCAGCACCGCCGGACCCGCGCTGAAATTGTAGACGCGTCCCATCTTCTACCGCTCTTCTCCTTCGCCCGCCGTGCCCACCTTCGTCCCCTCAGCGGCATCATCCTCTGCTTCCGACTCCACCACCTTGCCGAGCCCCGCCAGCTTCTCGGAGGCGTCCAGGTCGATGAGCCGCACTCCCTGGGTAGCACGCCCCATCTCGCTGATTTCCGCCACCCGGGTACGGATCAGCACGCCTCCCGTGGTGATCAGCATCACTTCGTCCTGCGGCGTCACCAAGGTGGCAGCCACCACGTTGCCGTTGCGGGCAGTGGTCTGGATGGCGATCACTCCCTGGCCGCCCCGGCCGTGGCGCGGGTACTCGGCCAAAGGTGTGCGCTTGCCGTAGCCATTTTCCGTGGCGGTGAGCACCTGCTGCTCCTCCCCGTCCGCCACCACCAGGGAAATCACCCGCTGCCCTGGCTCCAGCCGCATGCCGCGCACGCCTCGGGCGAGCCGGCCCATGGGCCGCACGTCCTCCTCGCAAAAACGCACAGCTTTGCCCGCGTCGGAGAACAACATCACGTCCTGGTGGCCGCTGGTCAGCTCGGCGCCGATCAGGAAATCGCCTGCAGTAAGCTCCACCGCGATGATACCGGAGGGACGGGGCCGAGAGAATTCGGAAAGGGGCGTCTTCTTCACCGTCCCCTGGGCGGTGGCCATGAAAACGTAGTGCTGATCGTCGAACTCCTTCACCGGCAGTACGGCGGTGATTTTCTCCTCTGGTTGCAAGGGCACCAGGTTCACGATGGGTTTGCCGCGCGACAAGCGCGCCCCTTGGGGCACCTCATAGACCTTGAGCCAGTACAACCTGCCGCGGTTGGAGAAGCACAGGATGTAGTCATGGGTGTGGGCGATAAACAGGTGATCGATGAAATCGTCCTCCCGGGTGCCCGCCGCCTGCTTGCCCCGTCCACCGCGCCGCTGGGCCCGGTAGTCGGCCACAGGCTGGCACTTGATGTAGCCCGCGTGGGACAGGGTTACCACCACGTCCTCGGGCGTGATCAGGTCTTCGAGCGACAGCTCCTGGGCTCGGGTGACAATCTCGCTGCGGCGCTCGTCGCCGTATTGTTCTTTAACGGCCCGCAGCTCGTCGGCGACGATGGCGTCCACCCGCTCGGGACGCGCTAGCACGTCCAGGAGGTCGGTGATGGCCTCCATCACTTGCCGATACTCGTCCACGATCTTGTCCCGCTCCAGTCCGGTCAGACGCTGCAGTTGCATCTCCAGGATGCGCTGGGCCTGGACGTCGGAGAGCCGGTAACCCTGGGGGGACAGGCCGAACTCGGGCGCGAGGCCCTGGGGGCGGGCCGCCTCCGCATCGACCCGTGCCAGCATTTGTTCTACCAGCGCAGAGCGCCAGGGGCGCTCCATCAGCCTTTCCTTGGCCGCTGCTGGCGATGGGGCCTCCTTGATCAGGGCAATGATCTGATCCACGTTGGACAGGGCCACCGCTAGGCCCTCCAGGATGTGACCCCGTTCCCGTGCCTTGCGCAGCTCGAATACGGTGCGCCGAGTAACCACCTGCCGGCGGTGGCGCAGGAACGCCTCCAGCAGCTCCTTCAAATTGAGCAGCCGTGGCTGGTTGTCCACCAGGGCCACCATGTTCATGCCGAAGGTATCCTGCATCGGGGTTTCCTTGAACAGGTTGTTCAGGACCACCTCCGGCATTTCGCCGCGTTTGAGCTCAATGACTACTCGCATGCCCGACTTGTCCGATTCGTCCCGCAGATCGGCGATGCCCTCCAGCTTCTTCTCCCGCACGAGCTCGCCGATGCGCACGAGCAGGTTAGCCTTGTTCACCTGGTAGGGCAGCTCGTCGATGACGATGGCCTGTCGGTCTCCTTTTTCCAGGTCCTCCACGTGAGTGCGGGCGCGGATCACCACTCGGCCGCGCCCAGTGCGATAGCCCTCCCGGACTCCTTCCAACCCGTAGATGATGCCCCGGGTCGGGAAATCCGGCGCCGGGATGAACTCCATCAGCTCGTCGATGGTCATCTCCGGATGCGCGAGGAGGGCAAGGCAGGCGTCTACCACTTCCCGCAGGTTGTGGGGGGGCACGTTGGTGGCCATGCCCACCGCGATACCCGCCGACCCGTTGATCAGGAGATTGGGCACGCGGGTGGGCAAGCAAACCGGCTCCTGCTCCTTTTCGTCGTAGTTGGGCTGAAAATCCACCGTCTCCTTGTCGATGTCGGCCATCAATTCGGAGGCGATGCGGGATAGCCGGCATTCGGTGTAGCGCATGGCGGCCGGATTGTCCCCGTCCACCGAGCCGAAGTTGCCCTGCCCGTCGATCAAGGGATAACGCATGGAAAAATCCTGGGCCATGCGCACCAGGGTGTCGTAGATGGCGGCATCGCCATGGGGGTGGTATTTCCCCATCACGTCCCCTACCACCCGGGCGCACTTCACGTACGGCCGATTCCAGACGATGTTGGCTTCGTGCATGGCATACAGGATGCGCCGGTGCACGGGCTTCAAACCGTCCCTTACATCGGGGAGCGCCCGGCCCACGATCACGCTCATGGCGTAATCCAGGTAGGAGCGGCGCATTTCCTCTTCGAGGCTGACGGGAACGGTTTCTTTGGCGAACGATTCCATGGCCGAAGCGGCTCACACGACAGGAAACGGGCTCAGTGCTTGTGCCCTGTCCAAGGGGATGGAAAAACTCAATTCAAAAGTTGAAAATTTTATCACGAGCAAACGCACAGGCGCCATGCGTAACGCTTCGCGCTGAGTGCCGAGGGCGCGCGCAAAGGGTTGACATACCGAAGATTTCAACCGGATAATGCGCGTACGCCCTAGCGCGGATCGACCTCGTTCAACAGAGGTTTGCGTTAACTCGAGGCGCACAGGGAGTCCCGGAGCCTTCGTGAACACCTCCCCGCCGGGGCTCGTGTTGCTTTTAATATTCGGAACGAACAAGAAAGGTGCAAGCATGAGAACTCTTTCCCCGAAGCGTCTGATGTTGGGCCTGACGGCTGCCGCCGTTCTCGCATCGGGCCCGGTGCTCGCCGCCGCGGACAAGTCCGGCTATTGGGTGGATTCCCGCGGTACAGTGACCAAGAACAGCTATGGACAGTGCTGGCGCGCCGGTTACTGGACCCCGGCGATGGCGATCGAGGAGTGCGATCCGGACTTGGTGAAGAAGGCCGAGCCGCCCGCGCCGCCGCCGCCGGCGCCCGCCCCGGCTCCCGTGGCGCCGGCGCCTGCGCCTGCGCCTGCCC
>NZ_DAIRTR010000137.1:0-7670 GCF_036803785.1 Pelomicrobium sp.
GGCTGGGCGGGCGCCCAGCAGCACCAAGGCGATCTGGAACTCATCCGCGACGTGGTGCGCGCCACCGCCCGGGAGGTCGAATGGGTGTTCTTCGGCATGTGCCCGGAAGCATTGCGCCCCTATGTGTACGAATTCCACGAATTCGTCGCCTCCTTCGACGAGTACCCCGCCAAGCTCGCCAGCCTCAACTTGGACCTGGCGGTGGCACCCTTGGAGCTCAATGCTTTCAACGAGGCCAAAAGCAACCTGCGGTTGCTCGAGTACGGCATACTGGGCTGGCCAGTGATATGCACGGACATCTATCCCTACCAGGAAGCCCCGGTCACCCGGCTGCCCAACGAGCCGCGCGCCTGGATCGAGGCGATCCGAGAGCGGATCCACGACCTGGACGCAGCGGCGCAGGAGGGCGACCGGTTGCGGGAGTGGGTGCTCGCGGGATATCTCCTGGAGGATCACCTGGAGGAATGGCTGGCGGCATTCGCCCACCCTGCCTCGGTCTGCGCCAGACCACCCGCTCCGGCCGTGCCCTAAAGTTTTCCCGTCGGCCATCCGATAACCGGCACAAGGCGGTCGTGCGACGCGGATCGAGCGCTCGGATCGCCCCAGTCAAACCGGATTGAAAGGAGATCGGAAATGGCACTTGTGGTCAACACCAACATCGCGTCGCTGAACGCCCAGCGCAACCTGTCTGCATCCCAATCCCAGTTGCAGACCGCGATTCAGCGCCTGTCCTCGGGACTACGGGTCAATAGCGCCAAGGACGACGCCGCGGGTCTGGCGGTGGCAGAAAGCTTCACATCCCAGATCCGAGGTACCAACCAGGCGGTGCGTAACGCCAACGATGGCATCTCCCTCGGCCAGACGGCGGAAGGCGCCTTGGCCCAGGTGGCCAACAACCTGCAGCGCATCCGCGAGATCGCGGTGCAGGCCGCCAACGGCACCATCAGCGACACCGACCGGGGCCAACTGCAAAAGGAGGTGGATCAGCTTACCCAGGAGATCTCTCGCATCGTGCAAACCACCACCTTCAACGGTACTTCGCTGCTGTCGGGCTCGTCCACACTCACCTTCCAGGTAGGAGCGAGCGGTGCCGCCTCGAACCAAGTCTCGGTGACCACCACCGACCTGGCGGTCAACGGGTCAGGCGGTCTTTACTCCTACAGTGGCAGCCTCACCGCGACGGGCGTGATCAACGTGTCCACCTCGGCCAACGCCTCGGCAGCGATCGCCAACCTGGACGCCGACATTTCCATGGTCTCCACGGTGCGCGCCACCTTTGGCGCCGTGCAAAACCGGTTCGAGGCCGTGATCGCCAACCTGCAGAACTATGCCGAAAACCTCACTGCTTCCCGCAGCCGGATCATGGACGCGGATTTCGCCGCCGAAACGGCGGCTCTCACCCGTGGCCAGATCCTGCAACAGGCCGGCGTCGCGATGCTGGCGCAAGCGAACGCGCTGCCCAACACCGTGCTATCCCTGCTGCGGTAAGCCTTGTGCCGCCCGCGCCGTACCCGCGGCGCGGGCCCATAAGGAACCTAGCTTATGATCGCCAACCCCATCGGCCATCCTACGGATGCACGACCGGCGCAGTCTGGGGAGCTCGCCTCTCGCGAGCACGCGCTGCCGCGCGCCGAAGCCGCTCCGGCGCCGGCCGTGGAGGAAGCCCAGATGCACGAAGCGCTCCGGCAGATCGACGCCGCTCTGCGCCACTTGGCGGTGGAGCTGCGCTACGGCAGAGACGAGACGACCCGCAAGCTGGTGGTGCAGGTAGTGGACGGGGCGACCGGCGAAGTCCTGCGGCAAATCCCCCCGGAAGAGGTCCTGGCCATCGCGCGGGGTCTCGACCGCATGCAGGGCGTGCTGCTGGACCGCAAGGGGTGATCGCGACGGAGGCAGATTCATGTCTTTGTCATCGCCCGGCATCGGCTCCAACCTGGACGTGAACAGCTTGGTGGCGCAGCTCATGGCCCTGGAGCGGCGGCCGCTCACCTTGCTGCAACGCCGGGAGTCGGATTTTCAGGCGCGGCTGTCGGCGCTGGGTTCCCTCAAGGGGGCCCTTTCCCAGTTCCAGTCCACCGTATCCAGCCTCGCTTCCGCTTCCCGCTTTGGCGCCTACGCTGTCACGCTGGGCGACGCCCAGGTCGCCACCGCCTCCGCCGGCCCGGCAGCGGTGGCCGGCGTCCACAGCCTGGAGGTCATCCAACTGGCTCAGGCCCAAAAGCTGGCCACGGCGGCCCAGGCCTCTGCCAGCGCATCGATCGGCACCGGAACCCTCACCATCGAGTTCGGCACCATCGACGGCGGCAGCTTCGATGCCGCCACCGGCAAGTACAGCGGCGCCACCTTCACTCCGAGCGGCGCCGCGTCCAAGACGGTCACCATCGATGCTGCCCACGCCAGCCTCGCCGGCATTCGCGATGCCATCAACGAGGCGGGCATCGGCGTCACCGCCAGCATCGTGTACGACGGCAGCGGCCACCGCCTGGTGCTCGCCTCCGGTACCCCAGGTGCTGCGGGGAGCCTGCGCATTTCGGTTTCGGGCGATACGGCGCTCGCCAATCTTCTCGCCCACGATCCGTCCGGAACCCAAAACCTCCAGGAAACGGTCACGGCCCGAGACGCCCGCTTCACCCTGGATGGCATCGCCATCCGCGCCGCTTCTAACACCGTGACCGGTGCGCTGCAAGGGGTGACCCTCACTCTGGTCAAGACCAACGCGGGCGCACCGACGAGCCTCACCATCGCCCCCGACACCGCTGCCATTCGCCAAGCGGTGGAGTCCTTCGTCGAGGCCTACAATCGGCTGGCGAGATCTCTCAAGGAGCTGGGCGGTTACGATCCTGTCACAAAAACCGCCGGGGCGCTCCAGAGCGACGGGCTGCCTCGGCTCATCGAGGCGCGTTTGCGCTCGACCCTCTCGGCGGAGCTGGTTGGGCTCAAGGGCGGCTATTCCGCCCTTTACCAGCTTGGCATCACCTTCGCCCCCGACGGCACCCTGAAGCTGGATGCAACCAAGCTGGAAGCGGCGCTCCAGGCCGATGCCGCGGCAGTGGCGGGCGTGTTTGCCGCCACGGGCAAAGCCTCCGACAGCCTGGTGCGGTTCGCCTCCGCAGCCTCCAGCGCGAAGCCGGGCAGCTACGAAGTCTCCGTGTCCCGGCTCGCCACCCAGGGATCCGTGACCGGCTCGGCGGCGGCCAGCACCACCATCACCGCGGGGCTCAACGACACCCTCAGCTTGAGCGTGGACGGAGTCACGGCCACCGTCACCCTGCAGGCTGGGACCTACACGGCGGCCGGTCTCGCGGCAGAGCTCCAGTCCAAGATCAACGGCGCGCAAGCCCTCTCCGCCGCCGGCGTGAGCGTGACGGTGTCGGAGGCGGCCGGCGTCCTCACCGTGACCTCTAATCGCTACGGTTCGGCCTCCGCGGTGCTCCTGGGCGGTGGCAACGCCCAGGAGAGCTTGTTCGGCGCGAGCCCCAGCGCGGCGACCGGCGTGGATGTGGCGGGCAGCATCGGCGGCGTCGCCGCCATCGGTTCGGGCCGCACCCTGACCGCCGCCTCCGGTACCGACGCCGAAGGCATCGCCGTCGAGGTATTGGGGGGCACCACCGGCGCGCGCGGCACCGTTTCCTACTCCCAGGGCTATGCCTACCGGCTGAAGGCCCTCGCCGAGGCGCTACTCGCCGCCGATGGGCCCGTCGCGGGACGCAGCGAGACGCTGGACACTGCCATCGACGGGTTACAACGCCGTCAAGAAGAGATGGAGCGGCGCCTGGAGGCGGTGGAAAAGCGGCTGCGCGCCCAATTCACGGCCCTGGACGCCATGGTGGCCAGCATGCTCAAGACCTCGAGCTTCCTGCAGCAGCAGCTCGCGGCCCTGTCACCCTCCCCTTGAGGACGTTTTCATGCAATCGCTCATCGACCGAGCCGTCAGCGCCTATACCCAGGTGAGCGTGGACGCCGATGTCATGACGGCGGACCCGCACCGGCTGATCGTCATGCTGTTCGAAGCGGCGCGGGTGGCCCTCGCCCGCGCCCGCCACCACATGGCCAATGGCCAAACCGCCGCCAAGGGTGGGGCCATCTCCAAGGCGATCCAGATTATCGACCAGGGGCTCAAGGCCAGCCTGGACATGAAAGCCGGTGGCGAGCTGGCAGAGCGCCTGGCGGCCCTCTATGATCACCTGGCCCACCGGCTGGTGGTGGCCAACCGACACAACGACGCCGGCGCTCTGGCAGAGGTGGCGCGGCTCCTTGGCGAGCTGCAGGAGGCGTGGGAAGGCATCGCCCCCGACAGGACGCAAAAACCCCTCGCGCCCCAAGCGCAAAGCCTGTCAGCCCCGGGACAGCGGCGATGACGGACCCTTCCTCGTCCCACCCCTCCGTCGCCGCGTTCGAGGCGCTCTCGGCCCTCACCGAGCGCATGCTGCAAAGCGCCCGTGCCGGGGACTGGGACCGGCTGGTGGAGCTGGAACGGGAATGCCGCCGCCTGGCAGAGACGCTCCAGGCGACCCCCCAGGCTCCCCTCACGCCCGAAGAGCAGCAGCGCAAGGCGGCCCTCATCCGCAAGGTGCTGGCCGATGATGCCGAGATCCGCAGTCTCGCCGTGGACTGGATGGCGGAGCTGGAACGACTGCTGGACACCCATCGCCGGGCACGGGCGCTGCAGCGTGTTTATGAAAGCCGCGAGCGCCCCGAAGGTAGTTGAGCCCACGAGGCCCCTCTCGGACGGACGCTTAGCGCAGACCGCTCAGCCGGGCATTGCGGCTGCGCTCGAGCTCCATGACGTAGCGTTGCACGCGCTTGCGCTCCCCCTCGCCCATGTCCACGAATGCGCAGCCGCAGCCCTGGCCCACTGCGCCGGCCCTGAGGATCGGCTTCTCCACGCGTACCACTTGCATGTCGGTCTCGACCGTGCCGAAGCGGGGCAGCCGCAACCGGCAGCCGTGGAGCACCGTGCCGCGTTCCAACACGAGCACGTCCTGGGCAATCCATAGGGCGAGGCCGCCGCAGCTCATATCCAGCACGGGCGCTTCGATCGGCCCTGCGGCGGCGGGAATCGTGCACGTGACCGGGGTCTGCGCCGGCGTCACGACGCGGAAGTACTCCCGGCGCTGAAGCCGCAGGAGCTTTACAGGTAACGCCGAGCGCAGCGCGGCGACCCCCTGAAAGAGGACGGGTTGCACCGCGTCCACGACGAAGCGGATCTCCACCCCATCGTGGGTCCCCGTGCATTGGATGCCGCGGCTCGCCAGGAGCGCGGCGGCATGCTTTTCGTGCACCTGGTCGAGAATCAGCTCGTCGCGGCTGGCGTCGGCCTCGAGCACCGCGGTGAGGGCGAAGGCGCCACCCCCACCGTACCAGGCGGTAATCAAGGCGCGGCGGTGGGCCATCGCCCGCAGAATGGCCGCCACTTCTGCGGCGCAGCCTACGCGGTAGCGATCCTGATCTTCCGCGTCCATCGCTCCCATACCATCGGGCGACATGCACGCCCGCCCAGGGCTAGACCGGCATGTTCATGATGTCGTGATAGGCCGAGACGAGGCGGTTTCGCACCTGGATGGCGGCTTGCAGAGCGATATTGGCTTTCTGCATCGCCACCATCACCTGGTGTAGCTCCGTGCCCGGCTCGCCGCGCTCGAAGCTCGCCGCAAGCTGCGCCGCCTCCTGCTGGCGAGCATTGACTGCCTGCAGGGCGGACTTGAGGGCGTGCCCGAAATCCACGCTCTGCCCGGACGCCGTCTTCCCGCCTGGGCGAAGCCCCATGGCGGTCCCCTCCAAGGGGGCGAGCACTTTGTCGATACCTCTTGCATCCATATCGGCCACCTCCTTCCAAGCCTTGAGCGCAACGTCGCCACGGTAGCAACCCCGGGACCTTCTGCGCCGGGAAAAATGACGGCGAATTCCCCTCTTTTTTGCCCGTCGCCCGAGCCGGTACGGCCCCGATAATGCCGGCGTCGAGGCTGGGAGCCGGACCAGAACGCCGGACCCGTCTACGCGATCGAGGAGACAGACGCCACCCATGGCCGTTGTGGAGAATTCTCGGATGCCCGTGCGCTGGCCGGCCCTCGCCCGGCTATCCGCTTCCCAAAAAATCGGCATGATCGTCGTGGTGGCGCTCGCCGCCGCCCTTTTGGCAGGCGCCTGGATCTGGGCCCGCACCCCCGACTACCGGATCCTCTTCACCCAACTGGGCGACCGGGACGCAGGGGCGGTGCTGGCGGCGCTGCAGCAGATGAACGTGCCCTACAAACTGGGCGAAGGCGGCGCGATCCTGGTGCCCGCCGCCCAGGTCCACGAGGTGCGGCTCAAGCTGGCCGGCCAGGGGCTGCCCAAGGGGGGCGTCGTGGGCTTCGAGCTGCTGGAAAACCCGAAGCTGGGCACGTCCCAGTTCCAGGAACAAGTGAACTACCAGCGCGCCTTGGAAGGGGAACTGGCCCGCACGGTGCAATCCATCGCCTCGGTGCAATCCGCCCGGGTCCATCTCGCCCTGCCGCGCCCCAGCGTGTTCCTGCGGGATCGGCAAAAGCCCAGCGCCTCGGTCCTGGTGCACCTGTACCCGGGCCGCACCCTGGACGAAGCTCAAGTCAACGCCATCGTCCATCTCGTGTCGAGCAGCGTCCCAGAGCTCGCGCCGCGCAACGTCACGGTGATCGACCAGCGGGGTAGCTTGCTTTCCGCCAACGCCGACCCGCTTTCGGCTTCGGGCCTGGATGCGGGCCAGATCAAGTACCGCAATCACCTGGAAAGCCTCTACGCCCGGCGTATCGAGGCGATCCTGACGCCCATCGTTGGGGCCTCCAATCTGCGGGCACAAGTGTCCGCAGAGGTGGATTTCTCCCACGTAGAACAGACCGCCGAGACCTACCGGCCCAACGCCGCGCCGGGGCAAGCCACGGTGCGCAGCCAGCACGTGACCGAGTCGATGGGGGACGGCCTAGTCCCGGCAAGCGGTATACCGGGAGCCCTGTCCAACCAGCCGCCAGTACCGGCGGCCGCACCCCTCGAGACCCAGCCGGGAAAAAAGGAGTCGGCCGGCCCGTCGCCAGCTCCTGCTGCCACCCCGAGCCGCAAGGAATCCACCACCAATTACGAAGTAGACAAGACGGTCACCTATACGCGGCAAGCGAGCGGGACCGTGCGCAGGCTCTCGGCAGCGGTGGTGGTCAACTACCGCGCGCAAGCAGGCGCCGACGGGAGGGTGGAAATGAAACCCCTTACGCCCGAGGAGCTCGCCCAGATCACCAACCTGGTGAAGGAGGCCATCGGCTTCGACGAGAAGCGCGGCGACACGGTGAACGTGGTGAACAGCTCCTTCACGGTGCCCGAAGAGGCGCCGACGCCGCAGCCTCCCTTCTGGAAACAGCCGGAGATCCTGTCCTTGGCCAAGGACCTGGGCCTGTACCTGCTACTCGCCCTGCTTGCCGCCTACCTGGTGTTCGGCGTGCTGCGGCCGCTGCTGCATAACCTCCTGACGGCAGGCAGCGCCGGCAGGCCGCTGGCGGTGGAGGACTCCGTACCGGAGCTGGCGGCGCCACCCCCCGCCCAGGCAAGCGGCCTGGAGGCCGCCCGCCAGCTCGCCCGCCAGGACCCCAAGGTCGTGGCCAACGTGGTTAAGTCGTGGGTCGGCGGCGATGAAGGATGAAGGTCTGGAAAAAAGCGCCATCCTT
>NZ_DAIRTR010000138.1:0-7641 GCF_036803785.1 Pelomicrobium sp.
CTCACTGCCACGGGCCTCTTCCTTCATCTTGGGATGGGTTGCCATGATCCACGTCCTTTCGGTGAATAAACGGCGGCGGAAGCCGCGATGATCAAATTGAATAGGGATTGTTTCACAATGAGCGACGAAATGCAAGCGCTTACATCCTCTGCCCGCTTAGCCCCCACTGCCCGGCGATCCATGACCGTCCTCACGACCTCCATGCAGAACGACACCGCTCGGCGCCGCTCTCGCCGACTTTGTCCGACGCCAAGCTACGAATCGGGCAGGGTCGTTCGCGGACGAGGGTGGGATTCTTTTCTCTTTCGCCGACATGCAAGTTTGCGGCAAAGGCCCTATCGCGCGGCGGCGTCCTCCAGGATCATGTCGGAGGCCTTTTCCGCGATCATGACCACGGGCGCATGGGTATTACCGGATACCAGGGTAGGCATGATGGAGCAATCCACCACCCGTAAGCCCGCGAGGCCCCGCACCCGCAACCGCTCGTCCACCACTGCCATGGGATCCGAGCCCATCTTACAGGTGCCGGAGGGATGGAAAATCGTGGCCCCGTATTCCCGGGCGAATTCCAGCAAGTCCTCGTCCGAAACGGCGGCGGGCCCAGGCCGGTATTCCTCGGCGATATAGGGCTTGAGCGCCGCGGTGCGCGCCAGCCGGCGCGCGAATTTCACCGCCGCCACGGCACAGCGCTGGTCCGCCTCCGCCGAAAGGCAGTTGGGCTGCATGGAGGGCGGCTCCATCGGGTCCGTGGAGCGAATGCGCACATAACCCCGTGACTCGGGCCGCAGCTGGCAGACGGAAAAAGTGCAGCCCGACCAGGGATGGGGTTCACCCCCGGCCATGTCGGCGGAAAGGGTGGCAAAGTGGAACTGGATATCAGGCGTCTTGGACTCCGGCAGCACCCGGGTGAAAAGCCCGCCCTGGTTGATGCCGATGGCAAGCGGCCCCGTGCGGAATACGAGCCACTTGAGCCCGATCCTGATCCTGCCCCACAGGGTGCGCAGCTCGTCATTGGTGGTGATGGGTTTCGTCACCTTGTAGATCAGGCGCAACTGCAAATGGTCCTGCAGGTTCTCGCCCACCCCGGGCAGATCCTTGACCACCGGAATGCCGAAGGAGCGCAGCAGGCCCGCCGGCCCGACCCCGGAGAGCTGCAGGAGCTGGGGGCTTTGGAGTGCGCCGGCGCAAAGCAGAACTTCCCGCGCCGCCCGAGCTTCCCGCAGCTCGCCGCCCTGGCGATACCGCACGCCCACCGCCCGCGTGCCCTCGAACAGGATGCGGGTGACATGGGCGTCGGTCTCGACGCGCAAGTTGGCCCGCTTGCGCGCCGGATGCAAGTAGCCCACGGCGGCGCTGCAGCGCCAGCCATTGCGGGTGAAAAGCTGATAGTAACCCACCCCCTCCTGGGTAGGACCGTTGAAGTCGTCGTTGCGGGGAACTCCCAGCTCTTGGGCGCCCCGGATGATGGCCTCCATCAGCTCGTGGCGTTCCCGGATGTCCGAGCACCACTGGGGGCCTCGGTCGCCGTGGTATTCGCTCGCCCCCCGGGTGTTGTGCTCGGAGCGGATGAAATAGGGCAGCACATCCTTCCAGCCCCAGCCCCGATTGCCGAGGCTCGCCCACCGGTCGTAGTCCTCGGGTTGGCCGCGAACGTAGATCAGCCCGTTGATCGAGCTGGACCCTCCCAGGCAGCGCCCGCGCGGCCAGTAAATGCGGCGGTTGTGCATGTGGGGATCGGGATCGGTGTAGAAACCCCAGTTGTAGGCGGGGTTGAACATGGTCTTGCCGTAGCCGATGGGGATGTGGATCCAAAGGTAGTTGTCCTTCGGACCCGATTCCAGCAGCAGCACGCGATGACGCCCGTTCGCCGTCAAGCGGTTGGCGAGCACGCAGCCGGCAGAGCCTGCGCCGACGATGATGTAGTCAAAAGTGGGCTGAGTCATAGAGGTCTGGCCTGGGCCGGGCGGCCAGCGAGGTTCGCCTTTCGCCGGGCTGCCGCCGTGCGCTAATAGACTGCGGGGCTGCCCGGGCAGGCCGCGTTTAACTGGAACAGAAGATCCCGATTTCTTCGGCAGTATTTCATCAAAATGGGAAATAGTCAACGATAATGGAACTTTTAGTCCCGATTTCGTTGAATTTTCTCTTGCGCCCCGTTGAAACTTCGTCTACGATGAAAGCGCTTTCCTTCCCTGCCCACCCAGAGGGACGAAGGGGAAGCGACAAGCCGCAAGGCGCGACCTTCCGGCGGCCGCAAGGGAAAAGGCTGGAGGGACGCGACAATCCGAATCGCCGGCTATCTCCAAGCCGGTCCAACGTGGAAGGAGGAGCAAATGAGCCGCAGTTTCCTATGGAAATGGGTGGCAACCGCAGCCGCGGCATTCCTTGCGCTCGGCAGCTCGGCGGCGAACGCCCAGCAGTACAAGATGCGCATCCAGACGGCGGTGCCCACGTCCAGCATCTACTTCGAGCTGCTGAAGAAGTTTGGCGACCGCGTGGAAAAGATGTCCGGAGGGCGGATAAAGACCGAAGTCCTGCCCGACGGGGCGGTGGTGCCGGCCCTCGAGATTCTCGACGCGGTGGACAAGGGCATCGTGGAGGCGGGTTACGCCTGGACCCACTACTGGTCTGGCAAGCACCCGGCGGCGGGGCTCTTCTCCAACCCGATGGCCGGCTCGGGCGTGGGGCTGGACCAGCTCTCCCACGTGGCCTGGCTGTTCGAAGGGGGCGGTTACGACCTCTACAAGAAATTCTACGCCGAAGTCCTCAAGGTCAACGTGGAGCCCCTCCTCGTGCAGCCCATGGGGCCGGATCCCCTCGGCTGGTTCAAGGCGCCGATCAAGAACCTGGAAGACTTCAAGAAGCTCAAGTACCGCTCGCCGCCCGGAATCGCCGGGGAGATCTTCAAGGAAATGGGCGTCTCGGCAGTGGCCATGCCGGGGGGGGAAATCGTGCCCGCCGCCCAGCGGGGGGTCATCGACGCTGCCGAGTGGATCGGCCCGGCGGATGACATGAACCTGGGTCTGCACACGGTGTGGAAGCATTACTATCTCCAGGGTCTGCACCAGTCCACCGACGTGGGCGAGCTCCTGATCAACAAGAAGTTCTGGGACAGGCTGCCCAAGGACATCCAGGAAATCATCCGCGGCGCGGCCATGGCTTCCATGACCGAGACCTACACCTACAACGTGTATCGCAACGCCTTGGCCATCAAGACCCTGCGGGAAAAGCACGGGGTTCAGGTGCACGACACGCCCAAAGACATCTACGCGGCGTTCGTGAAGGCCACCAACACGGTGCTGGACCGCTACGCGGCCAAGGACCCCTTCTTTAAGGAAGTGCTGGACTCCCAGCGGAAGTTCGCCCAGGTCGTGGTTCCCTACTGGACCAAGATCCTGGATCTGTATTCCGGCTTGGGCAACGCGGCGCTGGAAACCGGCGTCGTCAAGCCGTAAGCGGACCGCTCGTTTAAAACTCCGGCAAGGGGGCACGGCACGGTCCGTGCCCCTTCTGGTGGCACCGTAACCCCAATCGAGGCACCGGTCATGGCCAGCCCTCCGCCTGCCCTGCGGCGCGCGATCGCTTTCCTGGACGGCGTCAGTCTCTGGTCCGGGAAGATCGTGGCCTGGCTTATTTTTCCGATGGTGGGAAGCCTCGTCTACGAGGTCATCGCCCGCTACGCATTCAACGCTCCCACCGTGTGGGCCTACGACATGACGTACATGCTGTACGGGAGCTTTTTCATGCTGGGTTCGGCCTATACCCTGCTGCGCAAGGGCCACATCCGTACCGACATGTTCTACATGAACTGGCCGGTGCGGCGCCAGGGCTGGGTGGACACGATGTGCTATGTGCTGTTCTTCTTTCCCGGCATGATCGCATTCCTGGCGGTGAGCTGGGATTTCTTCTGGATTTCGTGGGAGCGGGGCGAGCGCATCGTCACCAGCCCCTGGATGCCCATCGTCTACCCCTTCAAAGCGGCCATCCCCCTCGCCACCCTGCTGCTCCTGCTCCAGGGGGTTTCCGAATTGCTGAAAAGCCTCTACGCCGCCCTCAAGGGAGAATGGCTATGAGCCCAGAGGTCATCGGCTTTCTGGCGCTCGCCGCCTTGTTTGTCGCCATTTTCATCGGCTTTCCCATCGCCTTCACCCTGATCGCTGTCGCCCTGGCGTTCGGTTACTGGGCCCTGGGCGACGTGGTCTTGTACTTGATGACGCTCCAGGTCTTTTCCGTGATGCGGGATCCCACGCTGGCGGCGGTGCCGTTTTTCCTGTTCATGGGATTCCTGCTGGAGCAGTCGGGGCTGATGGAGCGGCTGTTTCGCGGCATCGAGCATTTGCTGGCCGACGTGCGCGGCTCCCTCTACCTGGCGGTGCTGGTGACCGCCACCATTTTCGCCGCCGCCACCGGCATCGTGGGCTCGTCGGTCACGCTCCTCGGCGTGATGGCCGCCCCGGCCATGATGAAGAGCGGCTACGACGTGAGAATGTCGGCCGGGGCGATCACCGCCGGCGGTACCCTGGGCATCCTCATCCCGCCGAGCGTAATGCTCATCGTCATGGGACCGGTGGTCGGTGTCCCCACCACGTATCTTTTCGCTGCCGCCGTGTTTCCCGGCTTGATGCTCGCCGGACTGTATATCGCCTACACCCTGATCCGCAGTTTTTTCAATCCGCGGCTGGGCCCGCCGCTGCCGATGGAAGAGCGCGCAGAGAATTTCGCCATCGTGCTCAAGGAGCTCGCGGTCGGAGTGGTGCCGGTGGTGATAGTGATCTTGGCCACGCTGGGAGTGATCCTGGCGGGTATCGCCACTCCCACGGACGCGGGGGCCATGGGGGCGTTCGCGGTGTTCCTGCTCACCCTCCTCTACCGGCAGATGAGCTGGGAAAGACTCAAGAAAGCGGTCTACGCCACCCTGGAAGTTTCTTGCATGATCTTGTTGCTGGTGGCGGCTTCCAATTTCTTCGGCGCCGTGTTTTCCCGGCTCGGCAGCGCCACTTGGCTCGCCGAGGCGCTGCTCACGTTGGAGATGACACCGATCGTGATGCTGCTGCTGATCCTCGCCATCATCTTCATCCTCGGCTGGCCCCTGGAGTGGGTGCCCATCGTGCTCATCGTGGTGCCGATCTTCCTGCCGCTCGTGAAGCAGCTCGGCATCGATCTGGTCTGGTTCTCCACCCTGGTGGCGGTGTGCCTTCAGACCGCCTGGCTCTCGCCACCGGTGGCGCTCTCGGCCTATTTCCTGAAGGGCGTGGTGCCCGAATGGGGGCTCAAGGACATCTACCTGGGCATGCTCCAATTCATGGGGTTGCAATTGGTCGGCCTGGGGATCCTGCTGGCGTTCCCAGCGCTCGCCACCTGGCTTCCCCAGTACCTATTCCAATGAGCGGGGCGCGGCATCGCGGGCGCGAGGGAAGCTAAAATGAAGGCGGGCCGTCGCCGTTGCGCCCGCTGATCCGACAGGGGCGTGCGGCGGCCCAAAGCGAAGCGATCTTATGGCGACGAGCCTCCAGAGCCTACCGGCCCATGCCCCCGGCGAGGGCGCCTCGACCCTATCCCGCGCCGTGGAGATCCTAGAGCGGGTCGCCCGCGCCGAGCGTCCCATCGCCCTGGCGGACCTGATCGAGCAGAGCGGGCTACCCAAATCCACCGTACACCGGGTGCTCGCCCAGCTGGAGCAAGCGCTGCTGGTGCAGCGGGAGCCCGACGGCAAGCGCTATGTCCCGGGACCTCGCCTGTCTGCCATCGCCCTGGCGGCCATGCGCAACTCTTCCGCCCGGGGAGCGCGCCACGCCATCCTGCAGGCCCTGGTGGACGAGATCGGGGAGACGTGCAACTTCACCACCCTGGACGGCAACGAGATCGTGTACCTGGACCGGGTGGAAGCCCACTGGCCCCTGCGCATGGTGCTGCAGCCCGGCTCCCGGGTGCCGCTCCATTGCACCGCGAGCGGCAAGCTGTTTCTGGCCCTGATGCCCGCCCCGCGCCGGCAACGGCTGCTACAGGCCGCCCCCCTCAAACGCTTCACCGACAACACCATTACCAATCCGCAACGGCTGGAGCAAGCCCTGAAGGTGATCCGGGAAGAGATGGTAGGCACCGACGAGGAGGAGTTCCTGGCCGGGCTTTCTGCCATTGCGGTGCCCGTCTTGGACCGCCAAGGGCGCATCTGCGCCACCGTGGCAGTACACGCCCCCACCGCGCGCATGAACATCCCCCAGGCCCGTGCCCATCTTCCCGCCCTGCGCCGGGCCGCCGCTGCCCTTGCGGCCACTTGCGCTTACGAAGATGCCGAAGGGTAAACGAAAAGTCGGGATGCTCGCCCGATGATGGAAGCCGGGGCGCTGTCTCCCGCCCACTTCGCCCTGGCGCTAGCCATCATGGCCCTGGCGGGACTGGTGCACGGTGCCCTGGGGCTCGGCTTTCCTCTGGTGGCGACTCCCCTCATCGCCCTCTTTACCGACATGAAGACGGCCATCGTCTTCACCTGGCTTCCCACCTTCACCGTCATCCTCTTGAGCATCGCCAAGGGAGGGCGGCCAACGCAGACCGTGGTGAGCTTCTGGTCGCTGCCCCTGTACATGATCGCGGGAAGCTATTTGGGCGCGCGGCTTCTCATCATCTCAGACCCGGCCCCCTTCGGGCTGCCGCTCGGGCTGCTGGTGCTCGCCTACTTGAACCTGGATCGGCTGCGCAGCCTGGTCGGCCGCTGGATCGAGGGGCATCCGCGGCTCGCCCGCGCTCTCTTCGGCCTGGTGGCCGGCATGTTCGAGAGCACCGCCAACGTGGCCGGGCCCGTGCTTCTCATCTATTTCCTGTCCCTGGGGCTCGCCCCGGCGGTCCTGGTGCAGGTCCTCAATGTTTGTTTTTTCGCGGGTAAATCCACGCAGGGGGCGACCCTGACCCTGGCCGGCGGCGTCGCGCCGGCCGTGTGGTGGTCTACGGTGCCCTTCGCCGCCGCGGGGGCGGCGGCCCTGTTCGGCGGCGCTGCGCTGCGCAACCGGATTAGCGCCGAGACCTACCGGCGCTGGCTGCGGGCTGCCCTGTGGGTGATCGCCGGGCTGCTCATCGGCCAGTTCGCCTGGCGTTCGCTGCCGTGACGGTAGACTCCCGGGCGCCCGGGCTCAAAAGACGACGACCTGGCGCACCGCTTTTCCCTCCCGCAGGCGCTCGAAGCCCTCGTTGATCTCATCGAGCGCGAGCCGCCCCGTCACCAACCGGTCCACGGGAAGGCGCCCGCGGCGGTACAGGGCCATGTAGCGCGGGATGTCCCGCGCCGGCACGCAGGTGCCGATGTAGCTGCCCTTCACGGTGCGCTCCTCCGCCACCAGGTTGACCAGGGGCAGGGGCAAGGCGGCGGTGGGCGGCGGCAGGCCCGCCGTGACGGTGGTGCCGCCGCGCCGAGTGATGCGGTAGGCAAGCTCCATCGCCTTGACCGAACCCGCGAACTCCAGGGCGTACTCCACCCCACCTCCCGTGGCGGCGCGCACCTGATCCACGCACTCGGGCACTGCGGCATGGAAGGTATCGGTCGCCCCCAGCCGGGCGGCGAGGGCCAGCTTGTCCTCGGCCAGGTCCACGGCCACGATGCGGGAGGCGCCGGCGGCGACCGCCCCCAGCAGGGCTGCCAGGCCCACGCCACCC
>NZ_DAIRTR010000139.1:0-7628 GCF_036803785.1 Pelomicrobium sp.
ATCTACACCTTCGATTCGGGCGCGACCACAAAACTAAAGGCGTTTTCATGGGCCAGTCTGACCTCGGGGGAGCAGGGATATTTCAACAACAAGATCTGCGGGACGTTCTCTCAATGCTCCTCCCTGACCGATGCCCAGAAGGCAGAGGCCAACAAGGGGCAGAACCTGGTGAATTACCTGCGGGGCCAGACCCAGCACGAGGGCATCCTTTACCGGGATCGGGAGCTGGCGCTGGGGGATCCGGTGAGCGCGAAACCGGTGTATGTAAAGGCCCCTCGGTTTGGCTTTACCCATCCCGCCAGCCCCGACTACGCGACGTTCAAGGTAGCGAATAGCACCCGCCAGGCGATGCTCTACGTGGCGGCCAACGATGGCATGCTGCATGCCTTCAACGCCGATACGGGTGAGGAGCGCTGGGCTTATGTGCCTCGCATGCTGTTGCCAAACCTCTATAAGCTAGCGGAAGCCAATTATGCCGCCGCCCACAGCTTCTTCGTCGATGGCTCGCCCCAGGTCATGGACGTGGTGATCGGGGGGGCCTGGCGGACCATCCTGGTGGGAGGGTTAAACGCTGGCGGACGGGGGTACTATGCCTTGGACATCACCGATCCGGCCAATCCCAAGGCCCTGTGGGAGATCTGCCATGACAGTGCTTTGTGCGCCGTGTCTGATCCGGACTTGGGCTACAGCTACGGCAACCCGGTGATCACCCAGCGGCCGACGGACGGCAAATGGGTGGTGTTGGTGACCTCCGGTTACAACAATGTGAGCCCGGGCACGGGGCGCGGCTATCTCTTCGTCCTCGACGCCGAGACGGGCTCGGTGCTCCGCAAGGTGGACACGGGCGTAGGGGATACGGCGACGCCTAGTGGCCTGGCCAGGATCAGCGCCTACGCTGACGACTTCAACCTGAACAACACGGCTAAATGGGTCTACGGTGGCGATCTGCTGGGCAACGTGTGGCGCTTCGATCTGCAGACCGACCCGCCTTCGGTGCTCAAAATCGCCGAGCTCAAGGACAGCAGCGGCAAGCCCCAGTCGGTGACGGTCGCGCCCGAGCTCGGGTTGGTGTCCGGTTATCGAGTGATCTTTCTCGGCACGGGACGCTACCTGGGGGTGAACGACTTGGTGGACCCTGCCACGCTGGGTCTTCCCTACGCATACCAGCAGTCGGTCTATGCCATCAAGGACAGCAACGTTGCTTACGGCAATTTCCGCACGAGTGGTGCCGTGCAGCAGACCATCACCCAATTGGATCCGACAACCCGCACCGTCAGCAACAATCCAGTGGATTGGAGCTCAGGGAGCGGATGGTATGTGGATCTGAATCCTGGAAACGTGTCTCCGGGCGAGCGGGTCAATCTAGATCCACAACTCGTGCTGGGCACCCTGGTGGTAGCCAGCAACATCCCCAGTGCGACAGCCTGCACGGTGGGAGGCGAGAGTTGGATCTACCAGTTCAACTATGCCACGGGTAGCTACGTGGCGACGGCGCCCTCCCACATCGTGGCCACCAAGCTGCCGGGCAACACCCTGGCCGTGGGCATGGTGATCGTGCGGCTTCCCAGCGGCCAACTCAAGGTAATTACCACTGGCGCTGCCGGAAACAAGGAGACACTGGGCGTTCATACGGGCGGTGGCGGCGGGGGCGGGCGCAAGATCTCCTGGCGGGAGCTGATCAAATAATTCCCGGTAGCACGGTGCACCGCGGCGCGCCGTGCCCGGGTCTTGGGCTGTGCGTTTCGGCTGTGCCAACGCCGCTCCCAACCGTGCCTCGCCCCGACCGCTGGCGAGTCATCCTTCCGCGCTGGCGGGCAACAATGCTCTGGGAAGTGGAAACGTAACCGCCTCTTCAATGCCCTCCAGCTCGATCACTTGCTCCGCCCCCAGCTCCCGCAGGCGCACGACCACTTGACGCACCAGCAGCTCCGGCGCCGATGCCCCGGCGGTGACGCCGATCCGGAGCTGCCCCTGCACCCAGGCCGGTTGGATTTCCTGTGCGCAGTCCACCAGGTAGGCCCGGGCGCCGGCGCTCTGGGCCACCTCTCGCAGGCGGTTGGAATTAGAGCTGTTGGGCGAGCCCACCACGATGATCACCGGGCACTGGCGGGCCAGGAGTTTCACTGCATCTTGGCGGTTCTGGGTGGCGTAGCAGATATCGTCCTTGCGGGGGCCCACGATGCGGGGAAAGCGTTGCTTGAGGGCTGCCACGATCTTGAGGGTATCGTCCACCGAGAGGGTGGTCTGGGTGACGAAGGCAAGACGGGCTTCGTCCGCTACTCGGAGCCGCTCCACATCTTCGACCGATTCGACCAGGTGGATGCCCCCCTCGCACTGGCCCATGGTGCCTTCTACTTCCGGATGCCCGCGATGACCAATCATGACGATTTCCCGCCCTTGGGCCCGCATGCGGGCCACTTCCACGTGGACCTTGGTGACCAGGGGGCAGGTCGCGTCCAGCACTCGCAGTTGCCGGGCTTGCGCTTCGCGGCGCACCGCCTGGGACACGCCGTGGGCGCTGAAGATGACCACACTGCCCGGAGGCACCTCTTCCAGGGTTTCCACGAAGATCGCTCCCTTGCGGCGCAGGTCTTCCACCACATAGCGGTTGTGTACCACCTCATGGCGCACGTAGACCGGTGTACCGTAGAGGGCAAGCGCCCGCTCGACGATTTCGATTGCCCGGTCGACGCCAGCGCAGAAACCGCGGGGATTGGCGAGAAGAACGTCCATAATTGCGTTGATCCAAAAGTTTGCCAAAGGCGATACTAGCCCATGCCGATGCCGGCGGGTACCTCAATGGCGGCGCGGCTATTCCAGGATCTCCACCAACTCCACCTCGAAAATCACGTCGCAGTCGCTCAAAGGGTGATTGAAATCCACCGTTACCGCGTCCTTTCCCACCCGGCGCACGACGCCGGGCAAAGTCTCGCCGCTCGGGAGTGTGAACTCCAGCAGCTGGCCCGGCTCCGGCGCCATTTCGGCAGGAAAGGCTTCCCGGGGAAGGACCTGCTCCCGCTCGGGCTGGCTCAGGCCGAAAGCTTCCGCTGCCGCGAGAAAGACCATCCGCCGCTCGCCCGGGGCAAGGCCCAGCACGACCCGCTCTAGGCTAGCGTGAAGCTCACCCGTGCCCAGGGTGAAAAGGACAGGGGCTTGCCCAAAGGTGCTGGAGATTTCGGTGCCATCGGCGGCCGCAAGCCGATAGTGCAAGCTTACCCGGTTACCGCTGCAAGCGATCCGCCGGCCAGCCGCGCTCACCGCTGTCTCCGGCTTCCGCGGAAGGCGTCCCACAGCAACGCCAACGCTCCACATGTGATCGCCGCGTCTGCCACATTGAAGGCGGGCCAGTGGTAGCCAGCCAGGTGGAAGTCGAGGAAATCCACCACGTGACCCAGCGTGATCCGGTCCCATAAGTTTCCCAGCGCTCCGCCCAGGATGAGCCCCAGGGCGAGGCAGAAAAGAAGTTCGCCACGGTAGCGCTGGAGAAGGTAGAGGATCAAGGCCGACGCGGCCACGGCGATGCCGATGAAAAATTCCCGCTGCCAGCCGGAGGCATCGGCGAGAAAGCTGAAGGCGGCACCTCGGTTGAAGGTCAGCACGAGGTTGAAGAAGGGAGTGACCGGAACCACGGCGCCAGGGGCAAGGCTCGCCTCGACCCAGCGCTTGGTCAGGAAGTCCATGATCAGGACGAAGCCGGCCACCAGCAGGGCCAGCGTGCGGTAGGACCGGCCGCCAGCTTGTTGGCGGGTTTGTTGCTCACGCATAAAAGCGAGGCTCGCCCGTGCCAAAAAGGTTTGTGATGCAGCGACCGCAGAGGGTGGGATGGTCGGGGTCGTGTCCCACGTCGGCGCGATAATGCCAGCAACGCTCACACTTGGGATGAGGGATCGGCACGGCCGAAACCCCTTCATCCTCGGCCTGTTCAACCCGGACTGCAACCGCGTGGGAAGTGAGGAGCACGAAGCGCAAATCATCTCCCAGGGAGGCAAGAATATCGTACGTCTCACCCCGGGCGCGGATTTCTACGCTGGCTTGCAGGGAGGAGCCGATTCTCTCCTCAACCCGCAGGCCCTCCAGATGCTTTTGCACGGCCGAGCGCACCTCCCGGATCCTGCTCCAGCGGGCCATGAGCCGCTCTTGATCTGCAAGTTCCGGAAGCGGGTGCCACAAGTGCAGGAACACGCTGTCTTCGGGCTCTCCGGTAAGGACTTCCCAGGCTTCCTCTGCGGTGAACGACAGGATAGGGGCGAACAGACGCAGCAGGCTGTGGGCCATGTGGTGCAGGACGTTCTGCGCCGCACGGCGCGGCCTGCTGTCGCGTCCCGTCGTGTAGAGCCGATCTTTGAGGATGTCGAGGTAGAAAGCGCCCAGCTCCTCGGAGCAGAAGTGATGGAGCTTCTGCACGATCAGGTGGAATTCGTAGCGCCCGTAATCATCGATGACCGAGCGCTGAAGCGAGCCCAGTAGTGCCAAGGCATAACGGTCGATCTCCAGCCATTGCTCCACGGGGAGGCCATGGTGGCGGGGATCGAAGTCGGACACGTTGGCCAGCAGGAAGCGCAAGGTGTTGCGGATGCGCCGGTACATCTCCACTACCCGCTTCAAGATCTCGTCGGAGATGGAGAGCTCGCCGGAGTAATCGGTGGCTGCCACCCACAGCCGCAGAATGTCGGCGCCCAGGGTTCCCGCCACCTGCTGCGGGGCGATCACGTTGCCTCGGGACTTGCTCATTTTGTGGCCTTCCCCGTCCACCACAAAGCCGTGGGTGAGGAGCGCCCGGTATGGGGCGCGGCCATCGATCGCCGCGCCGGTGAGCAGTGATGACTGGAACCACCCCCGGTGCTGGTCGGAGCCCTCCAGGTAGAGGTCGGCCGGGTGGGCGAGATCGGCATGACGCTTCAACACCGTGTCATGAGTCACGCCGGAATCGAACCACACGTCCAGGGTGTCGGTGAGCTTCTGGTAGCGCTGCGCCTCCGGCCCCAGCAGCTCTGCCGCATCCAAGGAGAACCAGGCTTCGATGCCGTGCACTTCCACCCGTCGTGCAACCTCCTCCAGCAGCTCGAGGGTGCGCGGGTGCAGCTCGCCGGATTCCCGGTCCACGAAAAAGGGGATCGGCACGCCCCAACTGCGCTGTCTGGAGACGCACCAATCGGGCCGGTTGCGGATCATGGCCTCCAGCCGCGCCCGGCCCCAGTTCGGGAAGAACTGGGTCGCGGCCACGGCCTCCAGGGCCACCTCCCTCAGCTTCCGATGCTCCCGCGGCATTCCGTCCGGGCCGCGGTGGGTGTCGGTGTCCATCATGATGAACCACTGGGTGGTGGCGCGGAAGATGATGGGGGTCTTGTGGCGCCAGCAATGGGGATAGCTGTGCTGAACGGTCTCCTGGTGCAGCAGCGCGCCGTTTTTCTCCAGCGCTTCGATGATCACCGGGTTGGCATCCCATACCGAGAGCCCTCCCACCAGGGCGACGGCGGAAAAAAAACGACCATCGTCGCCCACCGGATTGTCCACTGGAAGACCGTAGCGGCTGCCAACGACGAAGTCTTCCAAGCCATGGGCGGGGGCCGTGTGCACCAGTCCTGTGCCTGCCTCCAGGGTGACGTGCTCTGCGCAAATGAGGGGCACCTGCCGATCGTAGAACGGATGCCTGAGGGGGATGCCCTCGAGGCGGGCGCCCTTGAAGCGGGCGAATACCTCCACCGACTCATATCCGTAGCGCTTGATGCACGCTTCCGCCAGATCCTGAGCCAGGATCAGCAGCCCCCTAGGGGTTTGGACCAGCAGGTAGGTGAGTTCCGGGTGCACGGCGACGGCCTGGTTCGCCGGCAGGGTCCAGGGCGTCGTGGTCCAGATCACCGCGTAAGCGGGCTCGTTCAAGGAGGACAGACCCAGCGCTCGGGCGAGCGCCCCTAGGTCCGCCACCGGGAAAGCCACGTCGATGGCGGGCGAGCGGCGGTCTTCGTACTCCACCTCTGCTTCCGCCAGGGCAGATGCGCACTCCAGGCACCAGTTGACCGGCCGCTCTCCCCGTTGGAGGTAGCCGTTGCGGTGGATTCGGCCGAAGGCGCGGATGATGTCGGCTTCGGTCTTGTAGTCCATGGTGAGGTAGGGATGGTCCCAGTCCCCCAGCACCCCCAGGCGGATAAAGTCCGCTTTCTGGCGCTTGACCTGAGTGGCGGCGTATTGCCTGCACAGCTCCCGGAACCGGGCGGGCGGCAGATGCTTCCCGTACTGCTTCTCCACCTGGTGCTCGATGGGCAGCCCGTGGCAGTCCCAACCCGGTACGTAGGGAGCGTCGAATCCCGCCAGCGTCTTGCTCTTGATGATGATGTCCTTGAGGATCTTGTTGACCGCATGACCGATGTGGATGTCGCCGTTGGCGTAGGGCGGTCCGTCGTGGAGGACGAACTTCGGCCGGCCGCGAGCGGCTTCCCGCACCCGCTGATAGAGGCGCTTTTCCTGCCAGCGCTTGAGCATGAGGGGCTCGCGTCGGGCCAGGTCGCCACGCATGGGGAAAGGAGTTTCGGGAAGGTTCAGCGTCTTTTTATAGTCCGTCATAAGCAAGGATTCTGTTCATGCAACGGGCGGTTAGCACAACGCGGGCGGGCGCTGGTCAATGGCAGCGAAAAGCTGGCGAGCCTGCTCCACGTCGCGGGCGATTTGGCGAGCGAGGCTCTCCAGGTCCGGGTACTTTTCTTCGTCTCGCAGCTTGGCGAGGAAGTTGACCCGCAGGTGCCTGCCGTAGATCAGGCGGTCGAAGTCGAGCAGGTGCACTTCCAAGGTGGGGCGCCCTTGGTCATGGACGGTGGGCCGCACCCCCAGGCTTGCCACCCCCCGCAGCGGCCGCGCCTCGATGCCTTCCACCTCCACCGCGAAGATGCCCATGAAGGGCGGGCGGTTCCGCTTCATGAGCACGTTGGCGGTGGGAAAGCCGAGCTTTTTGCCCAGTTTCTGGCCGTCCACTACCCGACCGCTGATGCTGTAGGGGCGGCCAAGCAGCCGGCGGGCCGTGTCCAGGTCCCCGAGGGCGAGCGCTTCGCGCACCGCAGTGCTGGAAACCCGCAAGTCTCCCACGCTCACCGTGGACATGGCTTCCACCTGGAAACCCAACGCATGACCCAGGCGAAGGAGCATGGCGAAGTCTCCTGCCCGTCGGGCGCCGAAGCGGAAGTCGTCCCCCACCAGCACCCAGCGGGCGCCCAGCGCCCGGTGTACCACCTCAGTGACAAAGTCCTCTGCGCTCACCTGGGCGAAACGGTAATCGAAACGCACGATCTGCACTCGATCAATACCGGCGCGGTCCAGCAACTCCAGCTTTTCCCGCAGGCTGGTGAGTCGGGCAGGCGCCTGATCGGGAGCGAAGAATTCCCGCGGGTGGGGCTCAAAGGTCATCACGCAAGCAGGAAGGCCCAGGGCGCGCGCCGCTGCCGCCAGGCGCGAGAGCATGGCCTGGTGGCCCAGGTGCACCCCATCGAAATTCCCGATCGTGAGAGCGAGGGGTCCGATCGAGGCGCGCGGTATGCCGCGGCGAATGACCATCGGATGGAATAAAAGCTTGAATGATAGCGTATTTTCGCTCTTCCGGTCCAGCTTTTTGGAGCGAAGGGGGCTTGCCTTCTTAGAAG
>NZ_DAIRTR010000140.1:0-7580 GCF_036803785.1 Pelomicrobium sp.
GGGGCGGTTTCACCCTGGTGGAACTCACGGTGGTGATCGCGGTGGTGGGGCTCCTGGCCCTGGCCGCCGCCCCGCGGCTGTTCGACCGGGCGGGCTTCGAGGCGCGGGGGTTCCACGACCGGGCCCTGGCGACTGTGCGCCATGCCCAGAAGGTGGCCATCGCCCAGCGCCGCAGCGTGCACGTGAACGTGAGCGCTTCGGGCATCCAGGCGTGCTACGACGCCGGCTGCAGTGTGCCGGTGACGGATCCGGTGGCGGGCGGGACCCTGGCAGTCGCCGTGCCGGCCGGCGTGAGTTTGAGCCCGGTACCCCTGAGCTTCCTTTTCGATCCCCTGGGCCGTCCGAGCGCGGGCGTCTCCTTCTCGGTGGTGGGCGACGTGACCCGTACGATCCAGGTGGAGCCTGAAACCGGCTATGTCCACTCGTGAGCGAAAGCCGAGCCCAGGGGCGCGCGGCCGTTTGCCCGCCCGCCCCTTCCGCGGCATTACTCTGGTCGAGCTCATCGTATTCGTCGCCGTGGTGGCGGCCGGGGTGGCGGGAATTCTCTCGGTCCTCGACTACACCACACGCCATTCCAGTGATCCCCTGCCTCGTAAGCAGGCCCTGGCGATCGCCGAATCCCTGCTAGAGGAAGTGCTCCTTATGCCCTTCACCTGGTGCGACCCGGACGATACCCACGCCTCTACGGCGAGCGATCCCGGAGATTGCACCACACCGGAGGCGTTGGGGCCGGAAGCAGGGGAGAGCCGTTATTCCGGCAGCACCCCCTTCGACAACGTCAACGACTACCACGGCTTCGATACCCAGATCGCCTCACCCGCCGGCATCTGCGACCTGGCGGGCAACTGTTTTTCCGGTCTGAGCGCCTATCGCGCGATCGTGAGCGTCACAGGGGAGGCCATTGGGGGAATTGCCGCCAGTGACTTTTTGCGGGTCAGCGTGACGGTGACCGGCCCCGCAGGGACCTCGGTCACGGTAGACGGCTACCGTGCCCGCTACGCACCCACCGGGGTGCCGTAATAGGTGGCATCATGACGGCGTCTTGGGCTATCGAGCGCTCCCCCGCTTCGTGGCGCAACGCCTCGTCCTGCGCTGTGCCGTGCGAGCCTGTCTCTGCTCCTTCGGAGGGCGTGGCGGCTCACCGGCGCGCCTGGGCGCGCCCTACGTCCTTCGCCGGGGTTAAAGGACCTTCGAGCGGGCCGGTGTGGGCACGCGAACCGGCGCCGACCGACGGTGCCGTGGCTCCCTTGAGGGGACGCTTCCCCAGGCGCCTGGGAGGCTTCACCCTCATCGAGGCCACCGTGGCCATTGCGGTCACCGGAATCGTGGCTGCCCTGGTGGCCCTCTTCATCCGCGCGCCGGTGCAAGGCTACGCAGACGCCGCCCGCCGGGCCGAGCTGACCGACCAGGCGGACACGGCCCTGCGGCGCATCGCCCGGGATGTGGCCCGGGCGGCGCCCAACAGCGTGCGGGTGGCGGAGGCGGGCGGCAAAACCTACCTGGAATTCCTGCAGACGAGCGGCGGGGGTCGCTACCGGAGCCAGGTGGACGGCACTGGCGCCGGCGACCCCCTGGACTTTTCCGCGCCGGACGACGCCTTCGACGTGCTGGGGCCACCCATCACCCTGGCGCCGGGGGAGCAGAACCTGATCCTCGTCTACAACCTGGGAATCCCCGGCGCGGACGCCTACGCCGGGGACAACTTGACTCCCGCCACCAGCGCGGCCGGGGTAGCCCTCAGCCACATCACCATCAATCCTTTCCGGTTTCCCTTGGAATCGCCGGCCCACCGCTTCCAGGTGGTGTCTTATCCCGTGACCTACGAGTGCGACCCGGGTGCGGGCGTGATGCGGCGCTATTGGAACTACCCCTTGGCGGCTGCCCAACCCACGCCTCCGACGGGCGGGTCTTCGGCCTTGCTGGTGAGGGACGTGACGAGCTGCTTTGTCACCTACAACAGCTCCATCGCCAATGTCAGGGCCGGCCTGGTGACTCTAGGCTTGACCCTGACCCGGCAGGGCGAATCGGTGACCCTGTACCATGCCATCCACGTGGCCAATGTCCCCTAACCTCCGCCACGCGCCGGCCCTGGAGGGTTTCACCGGACAGGGTTTCAGCACCGTCACCGCTCTTTTCCTGGTGGTGGTGCTGGCGCTGCTGGGGGCTGCCCTCGTGAGCGTCTTTGGTCTGCAGCAAGCGGCAAGTAGCCTGGACCTGCAAGGCTCCCGGGCCCTGCGCGCCGCCCAGGCGGGAATCGAGTGGGGCATGTACCAGGTGCTGGTGGCGCAAGGCGGGAGTGCTTGCCCGGCGAGTCCCCAGAATCTCACCTTCGGAGGAACCCTTTCGGCGTTCACCGTCACCGTGGAATGCAGCGCGTTCCCCGCCGACGAGACGGGGCACAGCCCCAATCCGTTCCATGTCTTTCGCCTCGTCTCCACGGCCTGCAACGAGCCCGTGGCGGGGGCTTGTCCCAATTCGAGCGCCAACCCCGGCGTCCGCTACGTGGAGCGGCGGGTGCAGGCGACCCTTGCGCCATGACGGCACCGCTTTTTCATCAATGGTGGAAATGGACGGCAGGGATGCTGCTTGCATGCTTGCTACCCGCAGGAGTCGAAGCCCAGATTGCCTTTCGCGCCGCCAGTTCCGCTTCCCTTGCCGGAGTTTCATCCATCGCTTACGGCGGGCATGGTCCGTTTGTCTCCCGGGGAGGCTGCGGCTCGATTTCCCCTGGATTGCCGCCAGGCACGACGGCGGGAGATTTGCTGATCGCGGTGATCGCCTCGGGCGCTTCGCCCACGCTTTCCATGCCGGGTTGGACCCCGTTGTTTCAGCACAATCCGGTCAACAACCTCACCTCGGCCATCTACTGGCGCGTGGCGACGGGAGGCGATCCCACCACCCTCACCCAGTCGGGCAGCTGCAACGTGCTCGCCGCCCGCATCTCCCGCTTCACCGGCGTGGACACGAACCAGCCTTTCATGACCGCGCCCCTGGCGGCGACGAACTGGTCTTACCAGAATGCCAATTGGGTGACTACGGGGACCGAAACGACCAATTATCCTGGAGCGATGCTGGTCATCACGGCGCATACCAGTGACGACAGCAATTTTGGGCTGTTGGTGGGTTTTACCCAAGCCTATAGCTCGGCGACGACCACTGGCAATGACGCCGCCATCGGACTCTACTATGCCGCCCAGGCGGCACCTGGGACTTCGGGCCCGTACACGATGACCAAAACCCGGGGTGTGGACCCCAACCACGGCACCCTCTTCGCCCTGCGGCCAGCAGGGCTTGGGCTCGCCATCCCGGTGCCTGCCGGTACCCAGTCGGGCGATGTCATGGTGGCAAGCATTTCGGTGCGCCCCTGCGGAAGTTTGATTATCGGCGGGTGTACGGTCACGGTGGCCTCGCCTACCGGCTGGACCCTGGTGCGCACCGTGGATCAGGCAAGCGGGGGTGGCACGGGAGGATTCGGGAATCGGCTCTACGTGTACTACCGGGTCGCGGGGAGTAGCGAACCGGGGAGCTACACGTGGACGATCGGCGGTGCTCCCGTCCACGCCGGGGCCGTCGGTGGCATCTTGAGCTTCTCCGGCGTGGACCCGCTGGCTCCTCTGGTCGCGGAGGCGGGGCAGGCGACAGGCTTCTCTTCCAGCCACGCGGCGCCCAGCATCGATACCGGCGCCATCACCGAGACCATGCTGGTGAGCAGTCACACAGCAAACTCGTCGGGCACATGGGCCCCCCCCACCAGCATGACCGAGACGGTGGATATCGCTTCTTTGCCGGTTCCCGACGATCTCGGCCTTTCTCTGGAGATGAACTACGAGCCGCGCTCGGCGGCGGGGGCGACGGGGGCGCGAACTGCCACCCTGGCCAACCCGCCGGCGCCAGATACCGGCGCGACCCATATGCTTGCCCTGCGCCCGGCGGTTGCCCTGCACCACTACGCCGTGAGCGTGCTCAACACCTCGGTGGCAACCTGCGACTACGCCGAGATCACCATTCGTGCCCACGATGCGGCTCACGGACTGGTCAATCCCCCGGCCGGGCGAGTGCTCGCCCTTACTACCTCCACCGGCACCGGGGTGTGGCAGCCGGGGTTGGTTTCCGGCAGTGGCGCCTGGAGTCCCTCAGGAGCCAACAATGGCGTGGCCACCTACGTGTGGCCGGGAAACGAATCGAGCTTTACCGTGCGGCTGCGGCAGAGCGCGGTTGCCACCCTTTCAGTCAACCTCCTCGACAACGCGGGAGTTACCGAGGACGGGACGGAAGACCCAGTCATTGCCTTCGTCGAGTCGGCGTTCCGGGTGAGCAACGGGGCCAATGCGCCGCTGACGGTCGGCAGCCAAATCGCCGGCAAGCCGTCCAACGTGGGGGCAGGCGCCCAAGCGCTCTATCTTCAAGCGATCCGCACCGACACGGAAACCGGCGCATGCGTGAGCCTGTTCCCGAGCGGATCGGAGGTGGCAGTGGAGGTGGGCGCTGTGTGCCTCAACCCTGCCACCTGTACCCAACCGGTCACCCTGGTCACCGCCGCCTCCAGCGCAAACAGCGCCTCCTTCGTCCCCAATGGAGGCTATCCGGTGAGCGTCAACTTCCGCTTCACCACCCCCAACGCGGAAGCACCCTTCAGCTTCAGCTATGCCGACGCGGGGGAGATCCGGCTGCAGTTCCGCCGCGCCCTGCCGCCTCCTCCAACGGGAGCCTATGTACAAGGGGCGAGTAGCGCCTTCATTACCCGCCCCTTCGGGCTGGCGTTTCGCGGGGCCAGTGTCGCCGCGCCCATCCAGCATGGGACCAGCCCGACGAGCCCGGTGCTCGCGGCCGCTGGCGATCCCTTTGTCATGACCATCGCCGCCTATCGATGGGCGGCCGCCGAGGATGACGGCACGGGCCGTCCCCTCCCGGGCGCCGACATCACCGACAATGGCTTGACGCCCAACTTCGCCGCGGACGTGGCCGTCAGCGTCTCCGCCCAACTGCCCGGGATCGCCGTGGGTGCGGTGGCGCGCGGGGCAGGGTGCTCGGGCGCGGCTACAGCGCCGGCCAGCGCCTGGTCCGGCGGAGCGGCCACTTTGTCCGATTGGTGTTACACCGAAGCGGGCAATCCATTCTTCGCGGCGAGCGTGTCCAATTATTTGGCGGCCGGCCTTCAGGTGACCGGCAACAGCGGCTTGGACGGCAGCGGCCCCTTGGGCGGTTATGTGGGACGCTTCCGTCCCAAGTACTTCACGGTGGCCAACGCGAGCCTCATCAACCGGGTTGCGGCAGCCTGCGCCCCGGCCTCCCCCTTCACTTACATGGACGAAGCGATGGAGGCGGGCTTCAAGCTCTCGGCCAAAAACGCGGTGGGCGCAGTGACCCAGAACTACACCACCGCCAGTGGCTACGCCAAGCTCGATCCGGCGGGATCGCCCGCCTCCCTCAACTTCGGTGCCCGGGACGGCGCCGTCAATCTGACCTCGCGCCTGGCGCTCGGAAGCGTGAGCGGAAGCTTCGTGGCGGGAGAGGCGACGGTCGCGGCTCGGGTGGCTTTGCGCCGGGCAAGCCCCGACAATCCGGACGGGCCCTTCGAAGCGTTGGCGCTGGGCATTGCGCCTCAAGACAGCGATGGCACCGCGGTGCGGCCGGCAGACCTCGACCTGGACGTGGACGGCGCGGGGGGCAACGACCACGTGAAGCTCGGCGAGACCCGGGTGCGCTTCGGGCGGCTGCGGCTCGCCAACGCCTATGGCTCAGAGCTGCTTGATCTGCCCATCCCCATCCGCGTCGAGTACTGGAATGGGGTGGGGTTCACCACCCACACCGATGATGACTGCACGCGCCTTGCCGCAGCCCACGTGCTGCTCTCCGGCTATCAAGGCAACTTGAACGCCGGCGAGACCAGCGTGGCGCCCACGCCCACCGTTGTTTTCTCTGGGGGCGTGGGCAATCTCAAGCTCACCAAGCCCGGTGCGGGTAACGGTGGCAGCGTGCAGTTGCGCGTCGATCTCGGCGCCGAAGGGAAAGCCTATCTGCGCGGCCGTTGGGACGACGGAGCGAATCCGGATGGCGACCCCAACACGGCCTACGACGACGATCCGGCTGCCCGCGCGAGCTTTGGCCAGTACAAAGCAGGCGCGCGGCTCATTGATCTGCGGGAGCGCTTCTAAGGTAAAGCGGAAGGAAAGTGGCCAATTGTGAAATTTTGCAATGCAGCGCGAGCGCTTAGAAAAAATCAAAAATCAACAATGGCTTATTGATTTTTCTTTAAGCGCATGGTAATCATTGATGCATGATGAGCAGGATTTTCAAACGAAACGGCCGGACACAGGGATGGGCAGCGTTGCGCTTTACCCGCCCATCGATGTTGCAGCTGGCGCAAGTGTCCCGGCCTGAGGGCGATCACCGGCCGGTCGTCGCCGGCTGCGATGCTTTTCCCGTGGACGGTAATGGGGTGGCCTTGGAACGGCTGCGCAAAGAGGCCCAGCTCGGCCGCTGGACTTGCACCCTGCTGCTAGAGCCGGGCGAATACCAAATGCTCCTGGTGGAGGCGCCGCCCGTGCCAGCAGAAGAGCTGAGCGCCGCCCTCCGCTGGCAGATCAAGGATCTCCTCGACTATCCAGTCGAGGAGGCGACGGTGGAAGTGCTGGAGATTCCCGATGGAGGCACTCCCGGCCGCAGCAAGGCGCTCTATGCCGTTGCCGCCCGCACTCCGCTACTCCAGCAGCGGGCGCTGCGGCTCAAGGCGGCGAAGGTGCCGCTCCAAGTGATCGATGTCCCCGAGATGGCTCAGCGCAACCTGGCCACCCTCCATGAGCCCACGGGGGCCGTTGCCCTCCTCGCCTTCGATGGCGGCGGCGGGCTCTTCACCATCACCCAGGGTGGCGATCTCTACCTCACCCGGCGCATCGAGGTGAGCCTGGGGGAGCTTCAGGATGCGGATGAAACCCGCGCCCGGCAGCATTGGGAGCGCGTCGCCCTGGAGCTGCAGCGCTCCCTGGATCACGTGGACCGCCACCTTCATTTCATCGCCCTGGACAAGCTTTGGCTCGGCCCCTTGCCTGCCACCGTGGGCATGGGGGAATTCCTGGCGGAGAGCCTGGGCTTAGGGGTGGCAGCCCTGGATTTGACGAAACTCTTCGACTGCTCCGCGGTGCCGGAGCTCGCCGATCCCGCCGAGCAGTGTGTCTATTTCCATGCCTTGGGCGCGGCCCTGCGCGGGCAGATGGGGCACGCATGAAGCAGATCAACCTGCTCAAGCCAGAGCTCCTCGTGCCCCGGCGCCAGCCTTTTTCTGCGGCTTTCATGCTGCAGGCCCTGGGGATCGTGCTGCTCGCAGGCGCTGCCCTCTACGGCTATCTCAAGGTGGAGCAGGCACGGCTCGTCCAGGCCGCCGACCGGGCCGAGCAGACCCTTGCCGCCGAGCGTGACCGGTTGCAGCAGCTCTCCGCACAGTTGGCGCCGGCCCGCCCAAGCAAGCTGCTGGAGGAAGAGCTGAAAGCGGCGCAAGCTCGGCTGCGGTATTACCAAGGGCTCGAGCAGGCCCTAGAGGGCCGGGATCTGGGGAGCACCGGAGGCTATGCCGAGTACATGCG
>NZ_DAIRTR010000141.1:0-7429 GCF_036803785.1 Pelomicrobium sp.
AAGATCTACGACCCGGAGGGGGCCGCGGTGCTGGCGGTGGACCACTGCTCCGTGGACATCGCCCCGGGGGAGATCTGCATGATCGTGGGCCCCTCGGGATGCGGCAAGACCACGCTCCTCAACGCCATCGCCGGCTTCCACAGCATCAACGCAGGCGCCATCTACCTGGACGGAGAGATGCTGTGCGGGCCGGGCAAGCCCAAGGCGGAGCCCGGGCCCGATCGCATCGTAGTATTCCAGAACGGCGCCCTCTTCCCCTGGAAGACGGTGCTCGAGAACGTGGCCTTCGGTCCGGTCATGCAGGGAAAGCTAAGCTGGAAGGAGGCGTGCGAGAAAGCCCGGGGGATGATGGCCGATGCCGGCCTCTCGGGTACCGAGCAGAACTATCCCGGGGAGCTTTCCTCCGGCGTGCGGCGTCGGGTGGAGATCGTGCGGGCCCTCATGAACGATCCCAAGGTACTGCTCCTGGACGAGCCGTACCGGGCCCTCGACTCCCTCACCAAGTCGGTGATGCACGAAGCCCTGCTTGAGATCTACTACAAGAACAAGGTCACCATCTTCTTCATCACCCATGACCTGGAGGAGGCGATTTTCCTGGGACACCGGGTGGTCATCATGACCACGCGCCCGTGCAAGCCAAAGAAGATCCTGGAAGTGGACATCCCCCATCCCCGGGATTACGGCGTGCTCACGGCGCCGCGCTTCCGCGAGCTGATGGACGAGACCATGGAAGCGGTGCACGAGGAGGCGTTGAAAGCCTTCGCCGCCGGCGAGAAGGAGGGTTAGTTCTGTGAAATTGGCAACGCTCAAGAAGACCTTGTTCAGTCGCACCGTGGGACGCGGCATCGTGTCCATCGTGGTGTTTGTGGTCCTTTGGGAGATCGGCTCGCGCTGGAAGCAGTGGTTCGGCTTCGAGCTGCCCTGGATCGGCGCGGTGCCGGCGCCCACTTCGGTGATCCAGGCGTGGGTCGGGCTGCTTTACGATCTGGGCTACTGGATGAGCTGGTACAAAAGCACCCTGAGGGTGTTCTCTGGCTTCCTCGCGGCCATGATCGTGGGTATTCCCTTCGGGCTCATGATGGCCATCAGCCGCACGGCCTATGGCGTCCTGTTCCCGCCCTTCGAGGTGTTGCGGCCCATTCCGCCGCTCGCCTGGGTGCCCGCCTCCATCATTTTCTGGCCGACCCAGGAGATGTCCATCGCCTTCGTCACTTTCCTGGGGGCGTTCTATACCATCGTGATCAACGTGCTGGGGGGCGCCAAGTCCATCGACGTGCGCTATTTCCAGGCGGCCCGCTCCATGGGGGCGACACGCTGGAACGTGTTTCGCCGTATCATCCTCCCCGGGACGCTGCCCTCCATCGTGGTGGGGGCCGCGGTCGGCATGGGCATCACTTGGGAGGTAGTGGTGGCCGCGGAGATGATTTCCGGCGGCGGGGGCGCCATCCAGGCGAGCGGTGCAGGCGGGGGTCTCGGCTTCTTCATCTGGAACTCCTACGTGGGGGGTTCCTACGAACAGATCGTGGTGGGCATGATCTCCATCGGGATCGCCGGGTACATCAGTAGCGGCATCGTGCGCAAGCTGGGCGAATTGTCCACCCCCTGGTTGCGGGTCCGGTAGAGCACGGGAGGCGCTTCCAATGGCAACGGTACTCAAGACGACCTCCGGAGCGGGCCTCGGCAAGGTGCAGGCCGGGGAAATCGAGGTCAATCAAGTGAGCAAGTCCTATGGCGTGGAGCAGTTCGCCAAGGAGGTGGTCAAGGATTGCTCGTTCACGGTGCAGCGCCACAAGCTCACCGTGATGATCGGCCCCTCCGGTTGCGGCAAGAGCACCTTGATTCGCCTGATGGCGGGTTTCGAGCGGCCCACCAGCGGCACCATCACCCTGGACGGCCGGCCGGTCACGGAACCGTCCCACGACCGCCTGGTGGTGTTCCAGGAAACGGCCTTGTTTCCCTGGATGACCACGTACGAGAACATCATGTACGGGCCCAAGGCGCGGGGCGAGGACACGCAGAAGAACCGGGAGTTCGCCGAGTTCCTGCTGGACAAGGTGGGGCTCACCCAGTTTCGCGACAAGTACCCGAACCAGCTCTCGGGGGGCATGCAGCGGCGGGCGGAGCTCGCCCGCGCCATGATCAACAACCCTTCCGTGATGCTCCTGGACGAGCCGTTCCGCGGGCTCGACGCCATGACCAAGGAGCTCATGTGGGAATATTACGCGGCGCTTTTCGAGGAGACCCGCCGCACCAACTTTTTCGTCACCACCGACATCGACGAGGCGATTTTTTTGGCCGATCGGTTGCTCATCATGACCAACATCCCCACCCGGGTGCGGGCGGTGCTGGAGGTGGACGTCCCGCGGCCCCGGAAGCTCAAGGACATTGTGGAAAACGACCGGGCGAACGACATCAAGATGGAGGCCCTGTCCCTGCTCCACGAGGAGGCGATGAAATCCTTCGCCGGTGGCAGCAAGGCAGCGGCGGATTTCGTGGAAGCTTATTCCCGCAGGATCGCGAAGCGATGATGGACTGGCTGCTCAACCGGGAGATGGTGATCATCCTGGCGGTGATCGGGGCGGCGATGGCGCTGTCCTCGTCCCTGTTCCAGGCGCGGCTCGGGCATGTGCGGGCCGCATGGCTCAACCGTTGCGCCTACGCCCTGACCGGAGCCAGCATCGTGATCTTCATCGTGCTCGGGTTCATGACGCCCGCGTGAGCGGGAATGGGCGGGTCTTCGGAGTGAGGGCGAGGAGTCGGAGATGACGGCGAAAATCATCGACGGGGTCGCCGTGGCGGCCAAGGTACGGGCGGGCTACCGGGCCCGGGTCGAGGCGTTGAAAGCCCGGGGCGTGGTGCCGGGGCTGGCAGTGGTGATGGTGGGGGACAATGCCGCCTCCAAGGTGTACGTGGGCAACAAGGTGAAGGCTTGCCGAGAGGTGGGGCTGCATTCGGAAGTGCACAGCTTCCCCGCCGACACGCCCCAGGAGGAAGTGCTGCGGGCGATCGGCGCGCTCAACGCCGACCCTGCCATCCACGGCATCATCGTGCAGCTGCCTCTTCCGCCCCACTACAACATGCGCCGGCTCCTGGAGGCCATCGACCTTTCCAAGGACGTGGATGGCTTTCATCTATACAACGTCGGGGGGCTGGTGATCGGCGACACGGTCTTTCCTCCCTGCACCCCTTACGGGGTACAAGTGCTGCTCGAACACACCGGCATTCCCATCGAGGGACAGAACGTGGTGGTGGTGGGCGCCTCCAATATCGTGGGCAAGCCCATGGCCCTGATGCTTCTTGCCCGGGAGGCGACGGTGGCCATCTGCCACATCAAGACGCGCGACCTCGCCCAGTTCACCATTCTCGCCGACATCCTGGTGGTCGCGGCAGGGCGGCCCAACCTGATCACGGCCCCCATGGTCAAGCACGGCGCGGTGGTGATCGATGTGGGCATCAACCGGCTGCCGGACGGGCGACTGGTGGGGGACGTGGACTTCGACGCGGTGAAAGAGAAGGCCTCCTGGATCACCCCCGTGCCGGGGGGCGTGGGACCCATGACGGTCACCATGCTGCTCGGCAACACCATCGCCGCCGCCGAGCGGCAGCTCGAGCGGGCGCGCCAGCCAAGTGGCGCCCCCGTGGCTGTCTGATCAGCCCGCCGGGCTTCGCGGCAGCCGCTTCATCGGGTCGTAGAAAGGCAAGCGGGCGACGCGCCCGGTCAGTCGGGCGCCCAAGCGCACCCGGGTGCCTGAGTAGCGATCTTCTGGGTGGACGAACCCCATCCCGAGGGTGCGTCCGAAGAGGGCAGAAGAGGCCGCACTGGTGAGCACGGCGCGGCCTGGCACGGGCACCTGGGGTCGCAGAGGCGGATCGAGGGCTCGCACTTCTTCCTGGAAGCGTGCTTCGGGCACCAGCCCCACCAGGGTTTTCTGTACCGGGCGCCGGGCCAGGGCGGCTGCTCCCAGATAGCGCTGCCGGGCCGAAAGCAGCCGGCCAAGGCCCAGCTCCGGGGGGGTAGCGGGATCCGCTAGCTCCCGGGTAAAGAGGATAAACCCGGCTTCCACCCGCAGCGTGTCCGCCGCGGCGAACCCGCATTCCGCAAGACCCATGGGCTCCCCCGCCACCTTGAGCGCCTCCCAGAGTTGCTCGCCCGCTGCGGCCGCGACGAAGATTTCGTAGCCCAGCTCCCCGGTGTAGCCCATGCGGGCTACCCGGCACGGCACTCCGAACAAGCGGGTGTCGAGGAAGGCGAAATAGCCCGGCAGGGCGCTGACCCCACAGCGCCGCAGCAGGGCGGCGCTGGCGGGCCCCTGGAGGGCGATGACGGCGTCCCGGCCGGAACGGTCCTGGAGCTCCAGGTCGAAGTCCGCCGCTACCCGCCGCACATGGGCGATGTCGGCGCGCCGTCCGGTCACGAGCCAATAACACGCCTGCCCGAGGCGCCAAACGGTGGCGTCGATGAAAACGCTACCATCCTCCCGCAGGAGCAGGGTGTAGACCAGCCGCCCGGGCGCAAGTCCCTCCAAGTCTCGGGTTTGCAGGCGGTGGAGAAACGAAAGGGCTTGCGCTCCGCGCGCTTCGAAGCAGGCCATGAAGGAAAAATCGTAGAGGCCCGCTGCGGTGCGGGTGGTGCGCTGCTCGACGGGGGGATTGCCGAAGTGGCGGGGAACCCAAAGCCCGGGACCGATCGGGTCCAGAGGCAGGCCGCGGGCGCGAAAGGAGGCGGTGAGGGGAGGCTCCGGTGGATTCATCTGCATGAGCGATCACCCAAGCCTCTTCGCCGAGGCACGGGCAAAACGGTCGCTTTCATTCGCGACCGTGGGTGCCCGGTCGTGGCTCACACGACCTCCAAGGCCCGCACCAGGAGCCCCGCGCCCACCACGACGCACAGCACAGCGACGAAGCGGCGCACGAGCTGGACGTTGACGGCGTGGACGATTCTCACCCCCACCGCCACGCCCACGATTTCCATGACCGTCACGGGGACGGCCACCTGGAAGTTGATCGTGCCGTAGTGCAGATTGCCCAGGGTTCCCGAGGCAGCCGCCAGGATCTGAATCACCTGGGATACGCCGATGGTGGGGAGCGCTGGGAAGCCGAACAGCACCATGAGGGGGACGGAAAGGGCGGGGCCGCCCACGCCGGTCAACCCGGAGCCAAAGCCCGAGACCGCCCCGATGGCAAGGAGCAAGGCCTTCTGTCCCGACGGGTGGTCTGCCAGCGCCGGGCCGGGGGCGCCGTGCCAGGAAGCCAGGGTATAGACGCCGGCGAAGATGATGATTGCGGCGAGGATGGCTCCCAGGGCGGGTGCCTGGAGCCGGGAATTGGCCCAGGCGCCGAAGAAGGCGAAGATCGCGGCGCCGGCGCACACCGGCACGGCCAGTCGCCAGTCGATGCTGCCGCGGCGCTGGAACAGATAGGTGCCGAGGAACCCGGTGAAAAGGAAAGTGAACAACGCGGTGGCCATCGCTTCGTGGATGACCAGGCCGGCCAGGGCGGTGAGGGCGGGGATCAGCAGGATGCCCCCGATGCCCACGGCGCCGATCAGGGCGCCCACCACGAAGGCGACGAGGAGCAGAAGGAGCAGGGTCACTTCTGCTCAACGATGTGGTGCACGGGCAGTTTGGTCATATGCCATTCGCCCGTGTCGGCATCGTATTGGGAAGCGGTGAAAACGTGCCACTCGGCGTCGTTTAGCTTCGGGTAGTCGGCGCGGTAGTAGTAGCCCGGCCAGCGGGTCTCCTGTCGGAACAGGGTATGCCGGGTCACCGCCTCCGCCGTCAGAACCCGGTGGTGGAGCTCCCAGGCCCGCTGCAGCTGGTGCAGGTCCTCGGCGCCGAGATGCTCGAGGTCCTCCTTGAGCATGGCGAGCAGCTCCAGCCCCCGGTTGAGCAGCGGCTCGTTGGTGACGTAGAAGGTGCTGTAGCCGCCCACGTACTCGTCCATGAGCTTCTCCAGCCGCTGCAGGCCGTGCAGGGGCAGCAGGTAGCCTGGCGCCACGGTCCCGGCGACGATTTCGTTCCTTCCCACCCGGTAGTTTTCCAGCGGCTTGAAGATGATTTGCTCGAGCTTCTTCACCCGGGCTTCGTCGAGCCGGGGCTCACTTCCTCGCCGGTCCAGGACGTAGCGGACCGCCGCTTTTCCGGCGAGCCTCCCCTCAGTAAAAGAGCCGGACGAGAACTTATGGGCGGAGCCACCGATGGTGTCCCCGGCCCCGAACAGCCCCTGCACCGTGGTCATGCGGTTGTATCCCCACTGGTAATCCGCAGGCGCGCAGTCCTCCGGTCCGCTCGCCCAGGCGCCGGAGCAGGTGGCATGGGAGCCCATCACGTAGGGCTCGGAGGTGATCAGCTCGGAAGGTCTCTCCTTGGGATCGATGTTTTGAGAGGCCCAGACCACCGCCTGGCCGATGGTCATGTCGAGGAAGTCCTCCCAGCCGATTTCTTCTTTTTCTTTGGTGTCGAGCACGTGCTGGGTCTGCATGTAGATCGGGCCTCGGCCCGCCTTCATCTCCTCGATCATGGCGTGATTGCGTAGGCAGGTGGGGAAGGGCTGGCTCTGGGTGTATTTTTCCCCGACCATCTCCTTGAGCTGGTCCAGGTACTTGGCCTCGTAGCTCTCTCCGTAGGCGTTGGTGGCCTGGGACTTGAGCAGCAGGAACCAGGCGCCCACCGGGCCGTAACCATCCTTGAAGCGGGCGAGGACGATGCGGTTTTCCATCTGGATCATCTTTGCGCCCGTCGGGATCAAGAGGCCGTAGGCCGATGCGCTGCTCCAGGGCGCGTACCAGGTTCGGCCGGTGCCCTCGCCGATCGCCCTAGGCCGGTAAATATGGGAAGCGCCGCCGGCGGCCACGATCACCGCTTTCGCCCGGAAGACGTAGAAATCGCCGCTGCGCACGCTGAAACCGACGGCACCGGCAATCCGGTTGGGATCGCTCTGGTCCGTCAGCAAGTGGGTGACCATGATACGGTTGTACACCTCGCTTGCCGCCTTCCTGGCGGCTTCGGCGATGATGGGCTTGTAGCTCTCGCCGTGGATCATGATCTGCCACTTGCCTTCCCGCAGGTACCGGCCGGTCTGGGGGTTTTTCATGATCGGCAGCCCCCACTCCTCGAACTTGTGCACGGTGGAATCCACGTGCCGGGCGATGTCGTAGACCAAATCCTCGCGCACGAGGCCCATGAGGTCGCCGCGGGCGTAACGGACGAAGTCTTCGGGCTGGTTCTCGTTCCAGCGCATGCCCATGTAGCAGTTGATCGCCGAGAGCCCGTGGGCGACGGCGCCGCTTCTTTCGATGTTCGCTTTTTCCACTAGGACGATCTTGAGGTCGCGGCCCCAGTAACGGGATTCGTAGGCAGCGCCACAGCCGCCGAAGCCGCCGCCGATGATGAGAATATCCGCGTCCACGAACCGGGTTCTTCTGGCC
>NZ_DAIRTR010000142.1:0-7271 GCF_036803785.1 Pelomicrobium sp.
CGCCCCTCCACCAGGAAGCCACCGCGGGGAGCATAGCCGGCGCCTTCCACCTCGAACGTCCCGTCCGCCGTCACCACGCGCCGCACGGTCATTTCATTGCGCGTGAGCGTCCCGGTCTTGTCGGAGCAGATCACCGTGACCGATCCCAAGGTCTCCACCGCCGGCAGCCGGCGGATGATAGCGTTGCGCCGGGCCATCCGCTGCACGCCGATCGCCAGGGTGATGGTGAGGATCGCAGGCAGCCCTTCCGGGATCGCCGCCACCGCAAGCGCCACGGCGGCGGTGAACATGTCGGCGGCAGAGTAGCCTCGCGCGAGGAGGCCAAAAGCGAACACCAGGGCCGCGCCGGCGAGAATCGCCACTGTCAGCTGCCGGGCGAAGACAGCCATCTTGCGCAGCAGCGGCGTCTCCACCTGCTCCACCGCTTCCAGCATGGCACCGATGCGCCCCAGCTCGGTGGCCGCCCCGGTCGCCACCACCACCCCGGCTCCCTGGCCATAGGTCACCAGGGTGCCGGAATAGGCCATGCAGGCACGCTCTGCAATGGGTGCCCCCGGGTCGACCGGCGCAAGGGCCTTCTCCACCGGTTCCGATTCCCCGGTGAGGGCCGCTTCCTCGATGCGCAGGCTTTTCGCTTCGATCAGGCGCAGGTCTGCCGGAACCTTGTCGCCGGAGGCGAGCAGCACCACGTCCCCGGGCACCAGCGCTTCGGCCGCAATCTCCATCCGGCGCCCGGCGCGGCGCACCGTAGCCCGCAGGGAGAGCATGCCGCGGATCGCCTCGAGCGCCCGCTCCGCCTTCCCCTCCTGGAAGAAGCCGATCAGGGCATTCACCACCACCACCCCCAGGATCACCGCGCTGTCCACCCCGTGGCCCAAGGCCGCGGTGATGGCGGCAGCCGCGAGCAGCACGTAGATGAGGACGTTGTGGAACTGGAGCAGAAAGCGGACCAGGGGACCACGGCGCCGGGGTGGCGCGAGGCGATTGGGGCCGAAGCGCGCCAGGCGCTCGGCGGCTTCCTCAGCGCTCAGGCCGGCGCGCCGGGTGCCAAGCCGTTCCATCACCGTCTCCACATGCAAGGCGTGCCAGGGTTCGGGCTGTACGGGCTTGTTCATGACGTTCGATTCATCTGGTTTGTTGGCTTCGGAAACGAAAACGAAATTTCAACGCTGTCGCATCGGGTGCGCGAGGCGACGCGCAACCACCGAACAGCGCCGGCGCATGGTGCGCCACGACGCATCGCGCACACTATACGGGGCGGACAGCCCCCGGATTTGATCCCGATCAAATCGCAGGAATCGAGCGCAGCACCCGCCGCACCGGCGCCGGCACCGCCGCCTGGGCCGCCTCGGGCACGGGAAGCCACAGCCGTCCCGGTTGCGCCGCCTGTTGCGCTACGCGCTCCACCCGCACCAGCCGGGGGTGGATGCGCAGGGCAAAATGAGTGAAGGCATGGGTGAGAGGCTCGAGGGCCGCGAGCGCTTGCGGCTGCGCTTCCAGCACCCGGGCGCACCAGAGAGCCGGGTCCTCATCCACGCCGGCCTCAGGAAAGGACCACAAGCCACCCCAGAGGCCCAGGGATGCGCGCTTCTCCAGCAGCACCTCCTCCGCACGCAGCACCACTAGCCACTGGACCTCCCGCTGAGGAAGGGGCCGGCGCGGGCGCGGCATGGGCAGCCGATCCACCCGCCCCGTGCACCGGGCCACGCAGTCCTCGGCCACCGGGCAGGCGGCGCAGCGGGGCTGCGTCCGGGTGCACACGGTGGCCCCCAAATCCATGAGCCCCTGGGTGTAGGCCTCGATGTCCCGGCGGGGAAGGAGCGCCTGGGCTTCCTGCCACAAGCGCCGTTCCACCGCCGGCGCGCCCGGGTAGCCTTCGATGCCCAAGTGACGGGCAAGCACCCGCTTCACGTTGCCGTCCAGGATCGCGGCCCGTTCGCCGAAGGCGAAGACCGCCACTGCCGCGGCGGTGGAGCGCCCCATCCCCGGCAGCTGGGCGAGGTCTTCGCTGCGGGTGGGAAAGGTCCCGCCCCACGTCTCCATGATCTCCCGCGCTGCCCGATGGAGGTGGCGCGCCCGGGCGTAATAGCCGAGCCCGCTCCACAGCTCGAGCACTTGGTCCAGCTCCGCCGCGGCCAGCGCCGCCACGCAGGGGAAGTGCTCCAGGAAGCGCCGGTAGTAGGGAATGACGGTCGTCACCTGGGTCTGCTGCAGCATCACCTCGGCGATCCAGATGGCATAGGGGTCGCGCTGGCCCTGCCACGGCAGATCATGCCGCCCCGCCCGTCGCTGCCAGGCAATCAGCCGCTCGGCGAAGGTCCCACTCGCGCCACTCACTTCTTAAACAACTCCTTCAGCGCGTCCAGAGGGTTCGGCGGCGCCTCCTGGCCCGTCCCGCCGCCTTCTGCGGGCGCGCCCAGACGGCGCTGGATCTCCCGCTCCAGGGTCCGCTTGGCCACCTCGCCCGCGATCGCGCCGAAATCAAACTCGTACCGGGGTTCAGCCAAAGGACCGCTCACCCGCACTGGCACCGTGACCCCCTTGAGCTGGGAGAGCTCGGCACCTCCCTGTCCCTTGGAGGTGGCCACGACGGTAGCCTTCAGCAGGTAATCCAGGGTGTTGTTGACGATGTCCACGGTGCCCGCGCCGGCGAGCCGCAACAGAGGCGACTTGCCCGTGAGGTCGTCGTTGCGGGCAACGCCGTCCTTGAGGAGAAACGTGCCCGAGAGCTCGGAGAAGTCGGTTTTCTTCTCGCCGCTCGTCACCTCCACCTGTTTGCCCCGCAGGGTGGCGAGGGCCGCCTTGGCCTCCCGCAGGGTCTCGGCGATGTTCACCCCCTTGATGGCACCGTCCTGGAGCTGGAAGGCCACGGTGCCCCGCAGGGTTTTCTTGAGGGCTTCGACGCTCGCCCCCTGGCCGGTCAAGTCCACGCTCACCGTGCCGCGCCCTTCCAGGCGATCCGTGCCATTCAAATCGCGAAGCAGGGGCCCCACCTGGACGCCGGTCAGCTGCTGCTGGACGGCGATGGAGGGGGGCTGGGTGGCGGCGACGGCGAGGTTCCCGGAGAGCTTGCCCTGATACAAGGCGGCCGAGGGCGTGGCGGTGAGCCGCCCGCCGCCTGCTTTCACGGCGAGGTTGACGTCAGTGGCGGTCAGGTTCGCCACCTTGAGCTTACCGATTTTCACCACACCATTCAGATCCAGGCCCTCGAGGAAGGCGAGGCCCAGGGGGGCGGCCTTTGAAGAGGCAGCCTCTTTCCGGGAGGCAGCGCCTGGGGCGCTTCCTTTCCCCGCTTGCGGCGGGGCACCGCCGGCGAGCCGATCCAGATCCAGGCGCTCCATCGCCACCGCAAAAGTAAGCTTGGGCTTGGCGTACCCGCTCAGGTCCACGGTGGCGCTGAGGGGACTCTCCAGCAGGGTACCCTGGAGCCGGGTGCTGGCCGTCTCCTTTGCCGGGTTGAAGGCCGCCTCTCCCGCCAGATCGGCGGAGACCTGGCCCCCGGGCAGCGCCGGCCCCAGGACGGTGGCGCTCAGCTTGAGGGGCTTCAGTCGGAACTCTCGGGTCTTCAGGTTTCCCGTCAAAGGAGCGTCCATGCTCATCTTGAATGTCTGCTCGCCTTGACGGCCGTCCAGGGTGAGCTGCAGGGGCCCGGCCTGGAAGGCCTGTAGGTTGCCTTGCACGTCCGCAATCGCCAGGTTCGCCACCCAGCGGTCCCCTCCCGCCGTGCGCTGGAGGCGCGCGCTCACTCGCTCTCCGGAATAGCGCTCTGCGGCCAGGAGCAGTTTGGGGACATCCACCGCCAGATCCAGGGCGTCGCCTCCCCGCTCCCCCGTGAGGGTGAGCTTCAGCTTCTCCACCCCGAACTCCCCCATCTTGGCATTGACGCTCAGGTCGCCCTTCGCCGCGAGCTCGAGCTTCCTGAGCTGCGCGGCACTCCCGCTCACTTGCAGGCTCGCCTGGTCCATGGCAATGCGCTGGGTCTCAAGGTTGAAAGTGAGGCGCCCCTGGAGGCGGGTGTCCAGGTTCAGGTCGGGCGGCTTGCCCACCGCGGTGAAGCTCAAGTCCACGGGGCTCGGCACGTCGTTGGCGATGCGCCCCGTGTTGAGGTTGAGGTTGCGCAGGATGAACTCCCGTCCCTGGGTCTCGTCCCGGTAATGCAGCGTCGCGTCGCTCACCACCACCCGATCGATGTCGATCACCACGGCGGGCGTCCCCTCCCGTTGCGGCGCTCCGGCCGCTTCCGCCGGGGGCACGGGCACCGCCAGCAGGTCCTGATAGTTGGTGGAGCCATCCTTGAGCTTCACCAGGCGCGCCCGCAAACCCGTGAGGGCCACCTCGTCCACCACCACCTGCCGGCGCAACAAGGGCCCCAGGGCCAGGGAAACCCTCGCACTCTCGAGAGCGGCGAATTCCTCCTGCCCGCTCCGCTCGGACAGGCTCGCTCGGCCGAGGCGCACGCCCAGCTTGGGAAAAAGGCTCAGGCGCAGCTCGCCCTCCAGGGTGAGCGTGCGGCCGGTCTTTTCCTTGACCAGGGCGGCGAGCTGGGGCTTGTAGCGGTTGGCGTCAAAGGTCGCAACGAAAAGGGCGAGGGCCGCAACGGCAACGAGTGCCAGCACGGCGAGTCCGAGGAGCACGAGCTTGAGCTTTTTCATCGCAGGATCTTGCGCGTGGAGGTTCGACAGGTAAGGACCCGCGGCCCTCGTGACGATGGGAGCGCCACCGGAGCGCCGGCGGCGGCGCCGCGGCTTCCCGTTATGGGCTCCAGCGTATCATATCGCGCAGCAAGACAAACCCGCTTTGTCGCGGTGAACTCGCCATCGTCTCCATCCTCTACCGATTGATGCTCCAAGTCCGCGATCTCACCAAGGCCTATCATCCCGGCGCGCCGGTGCTGCGGGGTGTTGCCTTCGATCTCGCGCCTGGCGAGTATGTGGCCATCATGGGCGAATCCGGCGTCGGCAAGTCCACCCTACTCAACCTGATCGCCGGCCTGGACACGCCGGACCAGGGGCGCGTGGTGCTGGAGGGGGTGGACCTCACCCACCTCGACGACGACGGGCGCACCCGGCTACGCCGCCGCCGCATGGGCTTCGTGTTCCAGGCCTTCCACCTGCTGCCCCACCTCACGGTGGCCCAGAACGTGGCGCTACCTCTTGCGTTGAACGCCCTGGACGATCCGGACCGGGTGGAGGGATTACTCGAACGGGTGGGGCTCGCGGCCAAGGCCCAGCGCTATCCCCGGGAGCTCTCCGGCGGCGAGGCCCAGCGGGTGGCCATCGCCCGGGCGTTGGTCCACCGCCCCGCCCTGGTGCTGGCGGACGAACCCACGGGCAACCTGGATCCGCGCACCGCCGCCCAGGTGTTAGAAGTGATGAAAGAGCAGCTTGAACAGGACGGGGCCGCCGCCATTCTGGTCACCCATTCCGAGCGGGCCGCCGCCACCGCCCAGCGCACCTACGTGCTGGGGCCCGAGGGGCTCACCCTTCCGTTGCGCTGAATGGGAACCGCCCACCTCCTCGCCCGAGCCGCTGTGCTCGGGCCCCTGCGCCAGGCCCCCGGCCGCGCCGCCCTGTCCGTGGTGGCCATCGCCTTGGGTGTCGCCCTGGCAATGGCGATCCATTTGATCCACGGCACCGCCGCCGCAGAAGTGAATGCCGCTACCCGTGCCCTCTTCGGCGAAGCGGACCTGGTGGTGCAAGGGGGCAGCGAGGGCTTCGACGAAGCGCTCTTTCCGGTGGTGGCCCGCACCCCGGGCGTAGCGCTCGTGAGCCCCGTGGTGGAAGTGGAGGCGCGGCTGGAGGCGCGGGGGGAAACGCTGCGCATCCAGGGCCTGGATCCCCTGCGAGCCAGGCGGTTGCTGCCGGCGCTCTCCAGCGGCGAAGGGGGTCTCCCCATCGATCTCCTCCGCGACGATGCCCTGTACGTGAGCCCCGCCGCAGCCCAAGCGCTTCGCCTCAAGGAAGGAGATTGGGTCACGGTGCGGGTGGGCGTGCGGCCGGTGGAGCTGCAGGTGGCGGGGCAGCTTCCCGGGAGCGCCTTTCCCCAATCCCTGGGGGTCATGGACATCGCCGCCGCCCAATGGAGGCTCGACCGGCTGGGGCGCCTCTCCCGCATGGACCTGCGCCTCGCCCCTGGCGCCGACCCGTGGGAAGTCCGGTCCGCCCTGGCGGCCCGGCTCCCCCCGGACCTGCACGTAACCACGCCGGCGCTGGAAGCCCAGGAGGCCTTGAGCCTGTCCCGGGCCTACCGGGTGAACCTGACCGCGCTCTCCCTGGTGGCCCTTTTCACCGGCGGGTTCCTAGTCTTTTCCACCCAGGCGCTTTCCGTGCTGCGGCGCCGGCGGCAATTGGCCCTGTTGCGGGCCCTGGGAATGACCCAGAAGGCCCTCGCCCGCTGGATCCTGGCGGAGGGGGCGCTTTTGGGCGTGGTGGGCGCTCTCCTAGGAGTAACCCTGGGTTATGCCCTGGCGGCGCTCGTCCTGGCGACCGTGGGCGCCGACCTGGGCGCCGGCTACTTTCCAGGCTCCGCATCCCGGGTACGGGCCAGTCCCTGGGCCTGGGCGGGGTTCTTTGCCCTTGGCGTGGGGGTTTCCATCGTGGGAGCCCTCGCCCCCGCTCTGGAAGCGGCCCGCACGGCGCCGGCCCAGGCCCTCAAGGCGGGCGACGAAGAACGACCTCTCGCCCGCCTCGCCCCCCGCGCGCCGGGGATGATTGCCTTGGGGCTCGCGGCCGCCCTCCTCTGGCTGCCCCCCATGGACGGGCTGCCCCTGGGAGGCTATGCCGCCATCGGCTTTCTTCTCCTGGGAGCGGTGCTGCTCTTGCCCTCCTGGAGCCGCCGCACCTTCAGCGCGTTTCCCGTCCGCGGCCCGGCTTGGCTCCAGGTGGCCACCGCCCACCTCAAAGGCACTGCCGGCCAGGCCACGGTGTCGGTGGCCGCGGTGCTGGTGAGCGGCAGCCTCATGGTGTCCATGGCCATCATGGTGGCCTCCTTTCGCCACTCCCTGGAGGCCTGGCTGGAAAAAGTCCTGCCCGGGGACCTCACCCTGCGCGCCGGCTTCGCGGGAGAGTCCGCCTTCCTGGACGCAGCCTTCCAGGAAGCCTTGACGGGCCTTCCTGGCGTGGCCCGCGTCGAGCTGGCCCGCTCGGTGGAGATCCGCCTCGCTCCTGACCGCCCGCCCATCACCTTGATCGCCCGGCCCATGGGCTTGAGCGAGGCTCGGGAGCGGCTGTGGCTCACCCGGGAGGCGCCCCCGCCCCCCGGGGAGACCCCTC
>NZ_DAIRTR010000143.1:0-7242 GCF_036803785.1 Pelomicrobium sp.
GGGCAAGGTGGGCAAGGGCCCCGAAGAGAAGGTGCGGGAGACGGTCCAGACGGCGGTCGACCGGGTGCGGGAGGAGAAGGAGGCCTTCGTCCGCCGCAGCGAAGAGGAGCTCGCGGCCCTGGAAAAGGAAGTGAAGGCGCTGCGTCGGCGGGCGGAACATGCTGGGACGGAGGCCCGGGAGGCCCTGGAGGGCGCCGTCCATGCGTTGGAAGAGCAAGCCCGCGCGGCGCGGCAGCAACTCGCCCGGCTCGAAGAGGCGGCGGGGGAGGCCTGGCGCGATCTCCAGGAAGCGGCGCAGGAGGCTGTCGCCCGGGTTCGCCAGCACTACGAGGAGATCGTGCAGCGCCTGGGCGGAAGAGACGGACGCTCCGCTTGACGCGGGCACCATGTCCAGAGGCAGGGCATCCCGTAACGGCCATGAACCAAAAGCTCAAGCGCAATCTCACCTCCTCCGCCCTGTGGCTGCGGGCTCTTGCCATGCTGCTCATGGGGGTGGTCTATAGCATCACCGAGCTGGTGCTCGTCGCAGTGATCGTCCTCCAGTTCCTGCTCCGCCTAGTGACTGGCGAACCCAACGGCAACCTACTTCGCTTCGGCGCCCAGCTGGCTGCCTTCGCTTACAACATTTTTCTGTTCCTCACGTTCAACACGGAGCAGAAACCTTTTCCGTTCCAGGATTGGGAAGCGAGCGCCCGTCCTTGGCGCCCGGCAGATCAGGGGGAGAGTCGGGAAGTGGCGGCGCTTCTTACGCCCGATTCCCGGGATCGGCGGCCCGATGCAGGAGAATAGGGCTTCTGCAGGCATGGAGGACCAAGCGCTGCTGGTATGGATGGTTCTGGCGGTGTTGGCCGCCACCGGCTATCTTACCCTGGTGGTAGCACCGTCGCGGCGCTCCTTGCGAGAGCGCGGAGCCCGGCCCTTGCTCGAGCAGCGCTGCCCGCTGCGGGCCGGGATCGGCCCGCTGCTCTACCTCGGCGGATTCGGTCGAGTGGCCCTGTACGACGACTTCCTGGTGGCGATTTACCTCATGCGCGCCGAGCTGGACTATAGCGACATCGAGCGGGTGGAATTCAAGCGTCAGCTTCTGCGCAAGGGGCTCTACTTCTATCCCCGGAGCGGCAAAGGCCCCCGCTACGTGGCGGTGTTTCCTCGGGACCCGGGGCCGATGGTGATGATTTTGCAGGCGAAGGGTTTTTCCATCGACGGCTTGTGAGCCGTTCTTGGAGCGTTTGAAGATTGAACTTTGGGAGACCAGAAACTTATGCTGAGACCAATCGCGACGCTTTTGCTGGCCTTGGGCTTGGGAACACCGGCGCTCGCCCACCACGGCTGGAGTGGCTACGATAGCTCGATGCCCCTCACCCTCACCGGCGTGATCAAGCGATCCGGCTACGAGCATCCCCACGGTTTCATTGAGCTGGAAACGCCGGGCAAAACGTGGCGGGTGGTCCTAGCACCGCCCAGCCGCATGAGCCACCGGGGGCTTGCGGCCTCCGCGCTGGCGCCAGGCACCCAGGCCACCGTGGAAGGCTATCCCCACCGGAGCGACCCCCAGGAAATGCGCGCCGAGCGCATCACCGTGGGAGGCAAGACCACGGAGTTGCGCTGAATGGCGCCGGAGACGGCGCGGCCCCTAGCGTTGGTGGAGGCACTGCCCATCGCCCGGGCCATGCGGGAGAGCCTGTGGCTCTATCCCATCGTGGAGGTGGTACATTTGCTCGGCATCGCCGTCCTGGTGGGAGGCGTGGTGCTCTTCGACCTGCGGGTGCTGGGCGTCTCGAAACGCCTGCCGGCGAAGGCGCTCGCCCGCCATCTGCTGCCTTGGAGCGTAGGCGCGCTGCTACTCATCGTTCCCAGCGGTCTGCTCATGTTTTCGGCCCATGCTTCCGAATTCATCGCGAATCGGGTGTTTCTCCTGAAGATGAGCCTGCTGATGGCGGCAGCAATCAACGCCCTAATGTTCCACCTGGGCCCTTTTCGGCAGGCAGCGGCTTGGGACGTGGGAGGTGCAGCGCCCGGATTGGCCCGGCTCCACGCGGGGGCCTCCATCCTGATCTGGGTCGCTGTCGTGGCCTGCGGTCGGCTGCTTGCCTACACTTAGTTCCACGCGTCGACCCCTCGCCATGGGATCCCTCATCGCCATCAAGATCGGTCTGCTGGCCTCTGCCCTGGTGATGGGAAGCATGGCTTTTTTCAGCGCCGTGGTGGCGCCCCTCGTTTTCGCTCGTCTGGAGGCTGCCATGGCCGGCCAGTTCCTGCGCGCCCTGTTTCCCTGGTACCACGGGGTGGTGGGCATCGGTGGGCTCGCGGCCGCCGCGGCACTGGCCTGGGTGCGCCCGGTGGAGGCGATCGTGATGGCCGCTGTAGGGATCGCGGCGCTCGCCCTGCGCCAGTGGTTGTTGCCGGCCACCCAGCGTCACCGGGACGCCGCCGCAGCGGGGAACAAGCAAGCCCAAGCCCGCTTCGAGCGGCTGCACCGCCTATCGGTGGGGATCAACGCCCTGCAGTTTTTAGGCGCGGTGGCGGTCGTGGCGCGGTTGGGCGGATGAAGGACACGGGAGCCTTGATCGAACCTCCCTTGTCGGGGCTGGCCGCTGCCTAGGCTTGCTGCCGGGGACCGGGACGACCGTTTTCTACCGTGAATTCGGCCAAGGTGCGGATCGGGCTTTGCGGGTCTGTGACATCGTGTAGCGCCTTGAGCCGGGCCACGGCCCGGTCCGAGGTGAGCTCCAGGGTGGTATAGCCGCGGAAGCGGCTGTTGGCGAATTGGATGTGGGGATTGTCCGCCACCATCTCCTGGATCCGGCGCCAGGAGAAGCCCCGGGAGCTGATGGAAGTGGTGACTAGTTCAGTTGCCACCGGGGTCGAGCTGGGGTCGTCGAAATCGAGCTTGAGCGTGCTCACCGCGAAGGCATGGATGTCGCCGCTCAAAACGATGGGATTGGAGACGCCCTGGGCGGCGAGGTGTTCCAGCAAGCGTCTACGGGCGGCCGGATAGCCATCCCAACTGTCGGTCCAGAAAGCCCGGTCGGGTCCTGGCTGCCGGTCCGCTTGGGCCATCATGGTCTGCTGGGCAATCAAGTTCCACCGCGCCCGGGTCCGCCGCAGGCCCTCCAGCAGCCAGCGCTCTTGGGTCGCCCCCAGCATGGAGCGGGCCGGATCGAGCCGCTCGGGGCATTGTTCCGCGCGGACTGTCCTGCCGCCGCCTCGACCGAAACCCGAGCAGGGCTGGGGATGCCGATATTGGCGGCCGTCCAGGACAAAAAAGCGCACCAGCGAGCCGAAGCCGGCCTGGGTATAAAGTCGCAGGGAAGGCCCGGAGGGACGGGCTGTCCGGGGCAGGGGCATGTGCTCGTAATAGGCCTGGTAGGCCGCCGCCCGCCGGGCGAGGAAGGCCTGCGGCGCCGCCCTGTCCTGGCTGCGGTCGCCTGCATAGTCGTTGTCCACTTCATGATCGTCCCAGGTGACCAGCCACGGGAAGGCCGCGTGGGCCGCCTGGAGGGCGGGGTCCAGTCGGTACAGGGCGTAGCGCCGGCGATAGTCTTCCAGGCTCACCGCTTCCCCCGCCCCGTGGGAGCGGACTTTGTTCGCCGCAAGACCGCTGTATTCGTAGATGTAGTCTCCCAGGTGGACCACCAGGTCCAGGGGCTCGGCGGCCATGTGGTGGTAGGCTCCATAGTGACCGTGCTCGTAGTGCTGGCAAGAGGCGAAAGCGAGAGCCAGGCGAGAGACCGCTTCGTCGGGAGCGGGAGCCGTGCGCGTGCGTCCTATGGGGCTGACCGCATCGCCCGCGTGGAAGCGGTAATGGTACCAGCGGCCGGGTTCCAGCCCATCCACTTCCACATGAACGGCGTGGGCCAGCGCAGGCAGGGCCATGGCCTCTCCCCGGGCGAGGACTCGGGCGAAGGCCTCGTCGGCACCCACTTCCCAGGTGACGGGCACCGGAGCAGGGGGCATGCCACCACCCGGTGCGAGGGGATGCGGAGCGAGCCGGGTCCACAGCACGAAGCCGTGGGGATGCGGATAACCCGATGCCACCCCCAGTGTAAAGGGGTCGCGACCAGTGGAAACCGGGGCGGCAACCCGGGAGGCGCAGCCCGCTGCCAAACCCGCAAGCCCTAGGAGAAAAGCGCGACGGGTGAGTTTCATCGGGTGATTGGTTTGCGGCGCAGGACGCAAAACGTCTGACAAACCCTTCGAGCCGCCAAGTTTACCGGCTCTTCGTGAAACTTTAAAAAAACCAGACGGGGATTCGTGCGCCGGCGGCTCCCACTCTGCCGCACCGGCTTGGGGTTTGCCTTGCCGCGATCTTGCTCCGGGCGGTGCAGGCCACGCCGGACCGCCTGGGGCGCCCAACGCCCCGGAAGTGCTTGCCGACATGGTGGGCCCGAGGCGAGGGGCGATGAGATGATTCGTGAGGTCGGATCAGTCTTCGTCGGCGCCACATCCGGCACAAAGTCCGAGCCCTATCGACCATTGCCTTCAAGCCCGAGGCCCGATAGGACCAGCGGAGATGGTCCGGAGCGAAGACGAGGCGGGGAATCAGGCAGACGCGCTTACGCACCCGCCTTCGGCCGGGGACCTGCGGTCCGCATTCCGGCGACAACCTCACCTACGTCCAGCGGGCCTGGCCCACGCGGTGTGAGACCGTGGTCCTCTTCCGGGACACGCTCTGGGGGCCGACGGAAGGCGAGTACGGGGAATCGTTCGTGGTCACGGAAAAACCAGGCCCGTGGGTGTCGGGGCGTTTCGCCTTCAATCCCCGGCGGGGGAGATGCGAAACTCCAGCACCGGCGCGCAGGCGCGCAACGTTTCGGCGAGCCGCCCCATGTTATCGGGAGAAGTGGTGCGGATCACCATCCCGTACTCGAAAAACTTTCCGTCGCCGGCCAAGCGATAGTTCATGTTGGCGATGCTGAAACCATGGGAGGCGATGAGCTGGCGCAACTCCTGCTCCGGCATGGCCGTCTCCCGGGCGAACCTCACATGGTGGTGGGCGTAGAACTGGCTTGGCATGGCGTGCTCGATCCAGCGGAATACCGACAGGATGCCCAGTACCGCCAGGGTGGCCAGGATGGCGGCGAAATAGAAACCCACTCCCGTGAGAATGCCAATGGCCGCAGTGGCCCAGATGGAGGCTGCGGTGGTGAGACCCCGCACCGTCAAGCCCTCTTTGAAGATCACCCCTGCCCCTAGGAATCCGATGCCGGTCATGATGCCCTGGGCCATGCGGGTTGGATCAGTGCGTACCGTTTCCAGGGGCACGCCGGGCAGCCATTGCCACTGGTAGAGGGTGACTAGCATGAGCATGCTGGAGGCGATGCACACCAGGGTATGGGTGCGGAAGCCTGCGGGTCGGCCGTGGAAGCTGCGCTCGAGCCCGATGGAGCCGCCCGCCACGGCGGCACCGACCAGATGCAGGATCACGGTGAGGTAGGTTTCCGACATAGGCGCGTCTCCCGATCCAGTTGCCCGCGGATCGCCTAGGTGAGCGGGTGGTCCACGACCTTGCGGAAGGCCGGCCGCTCCTCGAGGCGCCGGTACCAGGCCTGCAGATGGGCCATGGCGGGCCGCTCCAGCGGCAGGTTGAACCAGCGTTGGGCCGCAACCCCCAGGACCAGGTCGCCCATGGTGAACGCTTGGCCAGCGACGAAGGAGCGCCCGGCGAGGGCCTCGTTCAAGATGGCAAGGGCATCGATGGTTTTCTGGCGAGCCTCCTCGATTTCCCGGGGGTTGCGCTTCTGCGGCGGCGTGCGTACCAGCCCCCAGAAGACCGGGCGTAGCCGCGGCCACAGGGTGGACATCTGCCAGTCCATCCACTTGTCCGCCTCAGCGCGCGCTGCCGGATCCACAGGCCAAAGGCTTCCGGCCCCGTACCGCGCGGCGAGATAGCGCACGATGGCGTTGGACTCCCACAGCACCAGGGAGCCGTCCTCCAGGGTGGGCACCAGCCCATTGGGATTGAGCGTGCGGTATTCGGGAGTGTTCACCACGCCGTGCTCCATCCCGGCGTCGATGCGCTGGTAGGCAAGCCCCAGCTCCTCGGCGCACCACAACACTTTCTGCACGTTGATGGAATTAGCTCTGCCCCAGATCTTCAGCATGGGGTCCTCCTCGACGAAGGCGGGTCGTGAGCTCGGGGACGGAAGCGGCCTTGTGCTGGCAGTCGCCCCAAGCCCGGCAATGGAGGTAGGCATTGTACCCTCGATGCGCTCGCAAACGGAACCGAACCGCCGGCTGCAGCGCCTTTGCGGCTAACATTTTGCTGTGCCCATGCCGAGCTCGCCTTTGCTTCCGTCGACCGCCGCTTCGGCGTGCCATCCGCCGGGGCTCGCCCTGCTTTTCGTCACCGAGATGTGGGAGCGCTTTTCCTACTACGGCATGCGAGCGATCCTGGTGCTGTTCCTGATCGCGGCGCCCGAAGCGGGCGGCCAGGGTTGGAGCGTGGAGCAGGCGAGTCAGCTCTACGGCTGGTACACGGGGCTCGTCTACTTGACCCCTGTCATCGGGGGCTATCTGGCCGATCGCTGGCTGGGGACCCACCGAGCCCTGGTGGTGGGTGGCAGCATCATCGCGGCGGGGCATTTCTGTCTGGCCCTGGAGAGCCCGGTTTGGTTCTACCTGGGACTTGCCTTGATCATCGCCGGCACCGGCTTGTTCAAGCCCAACGTCTCCACCATGGTGGGTCAGCTCTACGGGCCCGAGGATCCCCGCCGGGACAGCGCCTTCACGCTCTTCTACATGGGGATCAACCTGGGGGGGCTGGCGGGATCCCTGGTATGCGGCTACCTGGCGGAAAACCCCCGTTTCGGCTGGCGTTATGGTTTCGCTGCAGCGGGGATTGGCATGGGACTCGGTCTTGCGGTTTACCTGGCGGGTCGCCCTCGGTGGCTTGCAGACGTGGGCAGCCGCCCCGCCGAGGCGGCTGCGCTTCCGACGGCGGGCTCCCCCTCCGGTCCGCAAGACCGGCATCGGGTGCTGGCCCTGTGTCTCACGTCGCTCTTCGTGGTGTTTTTCTGGATGGCCTACGAGCAGGCAGGTTCCAGCATGACCGTGTTCGCCGAGCGCTCCACCGACCGCAGCCTCCCCGAATGGCTTGCCCCGCTCGTGCCCCTCAGCTCGATACCAGCCGCCTGGTTCCAGGCCCTCAATCCGGCCTTCATCCTGGTGCTGGCCCCCCTCGCCTCGGCTCTGTGGCGGCATCTGGATGGAAGGGGCCAGGGGCCGTCCACCCCCATGAAG
>NZ_DAIRTR010000144.1:0-7100 GCF_036803785.1 Pelomicrobium sp.
AGATTGGCCTGGCCGCACCCCTGACTGGCCCCCAAGCCCACATCGGCCAGGACATCAAGAACGGCGCCCAACTCGCCATCGACGACTTAAACGCCCAGGGTCTGGAGATCGGCGGCAAGAAGGTGAAATTCCAGCTGATCGTTGAGGACGACGAGGCGAACCCCACCAAGGCCACCGTGGTGGCCCAGAAACTGGTGGACGCCGGCGTCGTGGCGGTGGTGGGCCACTTCAACTCCGGCGCGTCGATCCCCGCCTCCAAGATCTATGCCGACGCCGGCATTCCCCAAATCTCTCCCTCCTCCACCAACCCCAAATACACCCTGCAGGGCTTCAAGACCACCTTCCGCGTCGTGGCCCACGACGACCAGCAGGGACCGGTGGATGCGCGCTTCGCGGTGGAAAGGCTTGGCGCCAAGCGCATTGCGGTGATCGACGACTCCACCGCCTACGGCCAAGGGCTGGCCGATGCCTTCGCGGCAACGGCCAAGAGCCTGGGGGCCGAGATCGTGGCCCGGGAGCACACCACCGACAAGGACACCGACTTCAAGGCCATTCTCACCCGGATCAAGGGCAAGAACCCGGACCTGGTGTTTTTCGGCGGCATCGATCCTCAGGCTGGTCCCATGAAGAAGCAGATGGCAGAACTGGGCATCGATGCCAAATTCATGGGCGGCGACGGCATTCAAACCCTCAATTTCATCAAGATCGCGGGCGATGCAGCCCACGGGACCATGGCCTCCATCCCGGGCCTGCCCAAGGACAAGATGCCCGGAGGCAAGGCGTTCCTCGAGCGCTTCAAGCAGAAGTTCGGCGTGGAGGTGGAACTCTTCGCCCCCATGGCCTACGATGCGGTGATGGTGTTCGCGGATTCCATGAAGCGCGCCGGCTCCACCGATCCAGCCAAGTTCCTGCCTGAAGTGGGCAAGACCCAGTACCAAGGGGTGATCGGTCCCATCGCCTTCGACGAGAAAGGGGATCTGAAGGACGGCCCCATCACCATCTATGTGGTGAAGAACGGGCAATGGGAGCCCCTCGAAACGGTGACGCCTACTCCAGCAGCGCAGGCCAGCCAGGCCGGGGCGCCGGCGCCAGCCCAGGCGGCGCAAAAGTAGCCGCCCTTCAGGATGAGCGGCACCCGCCGGAGGCCGCGAGCGCCCTGACAGGACTTCACGGGGAATGGGGCGGCGCCGGGCGAGGAAGCGTGCGCGGCTCCGACGGAGCCCGCGGTGGGCCCACGGGCAGGGACAGCAGGCGTGACTTGGCCGCGCCGCCCCCGTCAGGACCCGAATAGCCCGACAGGACAAACCGCCGCTTCACTCTGCTTGCACCAAGGCGCGGATCCTATGGGGCTTCAGTCCATCGCAGGGGCGTCTGCGTGAAATATCCGGGTCAACCGTGGATGTCTTTCTCCAGCAGCTGGTCAACGGCCTGATCCTCGGCAGCATCTATGCCATCGTGGCGCTCGGCTACACGATGGTCTACGGGATCATTGGCCTTATCAACTTCGCCCACGGCGACATCGTCATGGTGGGTGCGCTGGTAGTCTGGACCGTGTGCACCGCCCTAGCGGGTAGTGGCATGCCCGCCCCCCTCATCCTTCTCGCAGCGGCAGGAGCGGCGATGGCGGTGTGCATGATCCTGGGAGTATCCATCGAGCGGGTAGCGTACCGGCCGCTGCGGCGCGCGCCGCGGCTCGCGCCCCTGATCACCGCCATCGGCATGTCGATCCTGCTCCAGTACAGCGCCGCCCTCATTTGGTCAAAGCAGTATCTGGCGCTGCCGGAGCTCCTCCAGCCCACCCCGTATACTTTTGCTGGGGCAGCCATCACCGACTTGCAGGCCTTCATTTTCCTGCTCGCCTGTGCCCTGATGGCGGCCCTTGCCTGGTTCATCAAGCGCACCCGCATCGGCAAGGCGATGCGGGCCACTGAGCAGAACCGGGACGTGGCCGGACTCATGGGCATCGACGTCAACCGCATCATCGCCTTCACCTTCCTGGTGGGCTCGGGCCTGGCCGCCATCGCCGGATTGATGGTGATCCTCTATTACGGCATCGGACATTACTTCATGGGCTTCATGCTGGGCCTGAAAGCCTTCACCGCCGCCGTGCTGGGGGGTATCGGCAAGGTGAATGGCGCCATGCTGGGTGGCATGCTGCTGGGTGTGGTGGAGGCCCTCGCCTCGGGCTACATCGGAGATCTCACCGGCGGCTGGCTGGGGAGCAACTACCGGGACATTTTTGCCTTCTTGGTGCTGGTGCTGGTGCTGGTGCTGCGCCCTTCAGGACTGGTCGGTGGGCCCGCCTCCGAGCGGGCGTAAGGGCAGAGATCATGGCGAGGCTGATGGGAAACCATCCGGGGCTCAAGCGGCTCGCCTACGTCGGCGTGGCCGTGGTGCTGCTCGTCCTGCCTTTCATCGTCGATGCCGTCCTGGGGCGCACTTGGGTGCGCATCGTGGACGTGGCGCTGCTTTACGTGATGCTCGCCCTCGGGCTCAACATCGTGGTGGGCTTCGCCGGGCTGTTGGATCTCGGCTACATCGCGTTTTTCGCGGTGGGCGCCTACAGCTACGCCCTGCTCGCTTCGCCCCAGTTCGACATCCACGCTTCCTTCCTGGTGCTGCTGCCCCTGGGGGCGTTTCTCGCGGCGGTGTTCGGGGTGCTGCTGGGCGCCCCCACCCTGCGGCTGCGGGGCGACTACCTCGCCATCGTGACCCTGGGATTCGGAGAGATCATCCGCATCTTCCTCAACAACCTGAACCGGCCGGTCAACATCACCAACGGCCCCCTGGGCATCACCTTGATCGACCCGATTTCCCTGGGGGAAGTCTCTCTGAGCAAGACCTACGCCCTGGGGCCCCTCAGCCTCTCCCCCGTGCACAGCTACTACTATGTATTTCTCCTGTGCGCGCTTGTCTCCATCGTGATCTCGGTGCGCCTAGAAGACTCCCGCATCGGCCGGGCCTGGATCGCCATCCGGGAGGATGAGCAGGCGGCCAAGGCCATGGGCATCAACACCCGCAACGTGAAGCTGCTCGCCTTCGCCATGGGAGCCACCTTCGGCGGCGTCGCCGGAGGGTTATTCGCCTCCTTCCAGGGCTTCATCAGCCCCGAGAGCTTCACTCTGCTCGAGTCCATCATGGTGCTTTGCATGGTGGTGCTGGGCGGCATGGGCAACGTGGGCGGAGTGGTGCTGGGAGCGGCGCTCCTCACGGCGCTGCCCGAAGCCCTGCGTTACGTGGGCCCCCTGCAGCAGACCTGGTTTGGACACGTGTTCGTGGACCCCTCCGACCTGCGCATGCTCATGTTCGGCCTCGCCCTGGTGCTCATGATGCTGTTCCGCCCGGCGGGTCTGTGGCCGTCGAAGATCCGCAAACGCGAGCTCGCCACCGCCGCCGAATGAGCGCGCTGCTCGAGGCCCGGGGCATTACCAAGCGTTTCGGCGGCCTGGAGGCCCTCTCGGGTGTCTCTCTCACGGTACGGCGCGGCGAGATCTACGGGCTAATCGGTCCCAACGGCGCCGGCAAAACCACTTTTTTCAACGTGCTTACCGGCTTTTACACGCCGGATGCCGGAGCGTTCTATTTCGAAGGCAAGCCCTTGGACGTGGGGGCGCCCCATCGGGTGGCCGCCGCTGGCATCGCCCGCACCTTCCAGAACATCCGCCTGTTCGCCAACATGACGGCCCTGGAAAACGTCATGGTGGGCCGCCACGTCCGCTCCCGTGCTGGGGTCTTGGGAGCGGTGCTGCGGAATCGGACCACTCGGCAGGAAGAGGCCGACATCCACGCGCGGGCCCTCGCCCTCCTTCGCTACGTGGGCCTCGCACAGCACGCCAATCACCTCGCCCGCAATCTCCCCTACGGGGACCAGCGCAAGCTGGAAATCGCTCGCGCCCTGGCCCTGGAACCTCGGCTCCTCGCCCTGGACGAGCCGGCCGCGGGCATGAACGCTACAGAAACGGCGGAGCTGCGCGCCCTCTTGGAACGCATCCGCCGCGACGGGGTCACCCTGCTTCTGATCGAGCACGACATCAAGCTGGTGATGGGTCTGTGCGACCGGGTCGCGGTCCTGGACTACGGCAAAAAGATCGCCGAAGGCACGCCTGCGGAAGTGCGAGCAGATCCGGTCGTGATCGAGGCTTACTTGGGCGGGAGCCTTGCGTGAACGTACTGGAAGTGCGCGGTCTCAAAGTGGCCTACGGCCAGATCCTGGCGGTGAAAGGCATCGACCTCATCGTTCGGGAACGGGAGCGGGTGGCACTGATCGGCGCCAACGGAGCAGGCAAGACGACTACCCTTAAGGCCCTCGCCGGCATGATCCCGCCCGCCAGCGGAGAGATCCGCTACCTGGGGAAGCCAGTGACCGGCAAGCCTTCCTTCGAGCTGGTGCGAGAAGGGCTGGCCCTCGTGCCCGAGGGGCGCCAGGTATTCGGCAAGCTCACGGTGGAGGAAAACTTGGAGCTGGGTGCCTACGCCCGCAGCGACGGCCCGGCCATTCACCAGGATCTGGAGCGGGTCTATGGGCTCTTCCCCCGTCTCAAGGAGCGCCGGCGCCAAACCGCCGGAACCCTCTCCGGCGGCGAGCAGCAGATGCTGGCCATTGGGCGTGCCCTCATGAGCCGCCCCAAGCTTCTGCTCCTGGACGAGCCCAGCATGGGCCTCGCGCCCCTCATGGTGCAACGCATTTTTGAAGTGGTCCGAGAAATCTCCCGGGAGGGCGTCACCCTTCTGCTGGTGGAGCAGAACGCCCGCCTCGCCCTGGAGTTGAGCGATCGGGGCTATGTGATGGAGAGCGGCCTTGTCACCCTGGCGGGACCGGCGGCGGAGCTGCTCGGCAATCCCCAGGTGCGTCACGCCTACTTGGGAGAATGAGCAACACCGGTCAAGCGCCCGGCAGCAGCCCGATCAAATTCAGAAATACCAGCGCGATCGCCACCGGCGCCAGGTACCTGGCCGCAAGGCGCCAGGCCTTGAACCAGCCTTCGTCCAGGTCCAACTCTTCGCGGGCATGGGTCTGACGCATCACCCATGCGCCGAAGATCACGATGGCGAGCCCGCCGAGGGGCAGGAGAATGTTGGAAGCGAGATAGTCCAGGGCATCGAAGACGGAGCGCCCGAAGATCCTGAATCCTTCCCACACGTTGAAGGAAAGAAGCGCCGCCACACCCACCAGCCACACCACCACGCCAAAGGCTGCGCACGCTCGCCCGCGCTTTAGGCGCAGGTTCTCCACCATCCAGGCGATCCCCGGCTCGGCGATGGAGATGGCGGAGGTCCAGGCGGCAAAGACCACCAGGAGGAAGAACAGCGCGCCTAAGGCCGTGCCGCCGGGCATGGCACCGAAGGCGATGGGCAGCGTCTGCATGACCAGTCCTGGCCCCGCGGCGGGTCCCATGCCATGGGCGAACACGATGGAAAAGACCGCCAGCCCCGCGAGCAGGGCGAAGGCGGTATCGGCAGCCGCGACGTACACCGACACCCGGGCAATGGAGATGTGGCGCTGCAGGTACGATCCGTAGACCATCACCGCCCCCATGCCCAGGCTCAAGCTGAAGAAGGCCTGTCCCATGGCGGCCAATACCCCCTGCGGGGAGAGGCGGGAGAAGTCCGGATGGAACAGAAAAGCGGCGGCACCCGCCATGTCGCCCCGCGCGAGTCCGTAGCCCACCAGCACGAGCAAAATGGCGGCGAGGGCCGGCATCATGATCTTGGTCGCCCGCTCCAGGCCCCGGGTGACCCCGTAGGCCACCACCCCCATGGTGAGGAACATGAAGACGGTGTGCCACAGGGCGAGCTCGTAGGGGTTCGCCAGCAAGTCCCCGAAAGCCGCCTTGGCCTCCTGTGGACCCATGCCGTGGAAACGGCCCGCCCCCGCGCGCATCAGGTAGTCCAGCATCCAGCCGGCCACCACGCTGTAAAAGGAGAGAATCACCGCCCCGGTGAACACGCCCAGCACGCCCACCAGCTTCCAGGCCCGGGGAGCAGCCGCCTCCCGCGCGAGCCGCTCCATGGCGGCCACCGGGTTGCGCTGGGCCCGCCGCCCCAGCATGATCTCGGTCATCATTACCGGCAGCCCTATCAGAACGATGCAGACGAAGTAGATGAGGACGAAGGCCCCTCCTCCGTTCTCCCCCGCCATGTAGGGAAACTTCCAGATGTTGCCCAGTCCGATCGCCGAGCCGGCGGTGGCGAGCACGAAGGCCCAGCGACTAGACCAGTGGGCCCGGTGACCCGCCTGCGCAGCTGCGCTCATCTTCCTCGCCTCCCATGACCGAAACGACCACAAGTCGTAAACCGTTTTCCATCACCGGGCCATGGATGAACACGCCCGGCTCCCCACCGAAAGGACCAGGGCCTCCCCTCCATCGGTGAAAATCCGCGCCTTTCCTTGGCCGCCGGCGCATCGAGACGCCGGCGCAACCGGCCGAGCGCTCGCGCACACGCGCAAGATGGCCTCGCGGCTGCGCCCCACGTACTTTGCCCGATCAAAACAGCCCCGTCGCGAGTTTCAGTTGTTCAACGCCTGCAGCGGCGCCGGAATGCGCCCACCGCGCCGCACGAAGGTGAGGCTCGAGAGGCGATGGACCGCCATCACCGGCGCGCGTCCCAGCAGGCCCCCGAACTCCACGTAGTCACCCACGTCCTTGCCAGGTACGGGAATCAGGCGCACCGCCGTGGTCTTGCGGTTGATCATGCCGATCGCCGCCTCGTCGGCGATGATGGCAGCGAGCGTCTCGGGCGGCGTGTCACCGGGAACAGCGATCATGTCCAACCCCACGGAGCACACACTGGTCATGGCTTCTAGCTTGTCGAAGGTCACGCTCCCCAAGGCCGCCGCCTCCATCATGCCCGAATCCTCCGACACGGGAATGAAGGCTCCCGAGAGCCCACCCACGTAGCCCGAAGCCATAGCGCCCCCCTTCTTCACCGCGTCGTTGAGCAAGGCGAGCGCCGCAGTGGAGCCGTGGGCCCCCACTCGCTCCAATCCCATCGCCTCCAGGATGCGTGCCACGCTGTCGCCGGCGGCGGGCGTGGGGGCGAGGGATAGGTCCACCACCCCGAAAGGCAGCCCCCGCCCCACGGAGGCGGCGCGCCCCACC